>CP063375.1:0-300000 GCA_022813675.1 Deferribacteraceae bacterium V6Fe1
ATGGACTTTAGAACTTACGCAAAAGAGAATATTGTAATTTTTGACGGCGCTATGGGGACAACAATTCAGACCTACGAGCTCTCAGAAGAGGACTTTGGTGGCTACCCCGGATGCAATGAATACTTGAATGTTTGCAATGAAAATATAATTTATGAAATTCATTCAAATTTTTTGAAGGCCGGTGCAAAGGTGTTGGAAACAAATACTTTTGGAGGCACAAGGCTTGTCCTCTCAGAATTTGGACTTGAGGATAGGGTATATGAGATAAATTTAAAAGGGGCGCAAATTGCAAGAAAAGCGGCTGACAAATTTGGCTGTTTTGTGGCTGGATCAATGGGCCCAGGGACTAAACTTCCAAGTCTTGGCCATATTTCTTACGATGACCTTTATCAAATGTACAAGGAACAAGCTAATGCACTTATTGATGGGGGTATCGACCTTTTTATAATAGAAACCTGCCAAGATATCCTGCAAGTAAAATCTGCCATTAACGCAGTATTTGACACAATGAATGAAAAATATATCGATTTACCGGTAATGGTTTCAGTCACATTGGAGCAAAACGGCACTATGCTTTTAGGCTCGGATATTTCCGCTGTCATTGCATCCCTTGCCGATTATTCAATTTTTTCACTTGGCATAAACTGCTCACTCGGGCCTGACATGATGGAGAGATTTTTGGCTGACTTTAGGGCAAATTTCAAATCCAAAATCTCTTGCATTCCAAACGCCGGATTACCAGAAACAGTAAATGGCAAATTCGTATATAACATGACACCGGATAAAATGGCTGATATAATGTACGATTTGGTTAAAAAATATGACATAGACATAGTAGGCGGATGCTGCGGCACCACTTACGAACATATCAAAAAAATCAGCGAAAAGTTACAAACTCTAAAGCCTTCGGCTAAAGATGACAATTTTTCCGCAAAAGGGCTGGTATCAAGTCTTTACTCAAGCACAAGCCTCACACAAGACCCTCCTCCCGCACTTATAGGAGAAAGGGCAAATGCAAACGGAAGCAAAGCTTTTAGAGAATTGCTTTTAAAAGATGATTTTGACGGAATGTTAAAGGTAGCAAAAGACCAGGAAGGTGCTTCACATCTAATTGATGTATGTGTTGCATATGCGGGGCGAGATGAGATTAAAGACATCTCAAAATTTGTATCGATGCTGAATCAAAAATTAATTGCTCCCATTGTAATAGATTCCACCGACCCAAATGCAATATTGGAATCTTTAAAGAGGTATGCAGGCAAACCGGTTATTAACTCAA
The DNA here is from genome assembly GCA_022813675.1 of Deferribacteraceae bacterium V6Fe1. Classification (GTDB taxonomy): domain Bacteria; phylum Chrysiogenota; class Deferribacteres; order Deferribacterales; family Deferrivibrionaceae; genus Deferrivibrio; species Deferrivibrio metallireducens. Next base: position 1,280 of record CP063375.1, read on the forward strand.
TAAACCTTGAAGATGGGGGGGAAAAGCTTCATCAAATATTAAAGATTGTAAAAAAATTCCCTGCTGCAGTCATCGCACTTACCATTGATGAAAAAGGGATGGCAATGGATGCAAAAAGCAAATTTGACGTTGCCAAAAGGATTTATGACATATGGGTAAATGAATACAACCTAAATCCCGAAGATTTGGTATTTGACCCCCTAACTTTTTCAATAGGTAGCGGCGATAAAACATTAACATACGCTGCTCTTGAAACTATTGAAGCCATTAAAATGATTAAGCAAAACTTAAAAGGAGCAAAAACCGTCCTTGGAGTAAGCAACGTGTCTTTTGGGCTTTCCGCCGACAGCAGGACAATTTTAAACTCCGTATTTTTATCAAGAGCTGTCAAGGCAGGGCTTGACATGGCAATTGTTCACGCAATCAAAGTAATACCTGAAACAAATCTAAACCCCGACGAATTGAAATTATGCAATAATCTAATTGACGGCAAAGAAAATGCCCTTGACCAATTTATAGAATATTTTTCCAAGAGAGAAGGCACTTTCAAAGATAAAACGGTTGATGAAAACTTGCCTGACGAAGAAAAAATAAAGTCAAAACTGATAAAAGGGGATTTAACAGAGCTTGAAAAAGTATTGGACAATCTCTTATTAAAATATAAACCTGTGCATATCATAAACGAAATACTTATGCCGGCGATGCAGCATGTAGGGGAGCTTTTTGGCAGCGGAAAGATGCTGCTCCCATTTGTTTTGCAATCTGCTGAGGTAATGAAAAAATCGGTAAACTATCTTGAAAGGTTTATGGAAAAAAATACGGCTGAAGTTAAAGGGAGAGTAGTCCTTGCCACAGTAAAAGGGGATGTTCACGATATAGGAAAAAATCTTGTGGATATTATATTAAGCAACAACGGTTATGAGGTATATAACCTTGGGATAAAGGTTGAAGTGCAAGATATGATTAAAAAGGCTCAGGAAGTAAACGCGGATGCAATTGGGATGAGCGGCCTTTTAGTCAAATCAACACTTATAATGAAAGAAAACCTCCAAGAGATAAGTAAGCATAATATGAATCTTAAAATCCTATTAGGCGGAGCAGCCCTCACAGAAGGGTATGTGGCAAATGAGTGTGAGCCGATTATCCCTGGGGCAGTTTTCTATTGCAGGGATGCCTTTAATGCGATTACATATCTTTCGGGTGGAAAAGCAACTGTTAAAAAAGTTAAAAAATCTGGTAACGACGAAAAAATCATCATAAAATCAGAAAATACTCGGATAAACAGAGTAGCCAATATCGACGTCAACCCGCCTTTTATAGGCTACAAAATAGTAGATAACATTAAAATCAACGAATTTAGCAATTATATCAACAAATATACGCTATTTACCACAAGATGGGGCTTTAAGAAAAATAACATGACCGAGAGTGAATTTGATAAAATTTTAAAGAATACAAATGATACTTTTAACCAAATGTTAGAAACAGTAATTATTGAAAATATCATAACCCCAAAGGTCAGTTACGGTTACTTTTACTGTAAAGCGGAAAATAATTCTTTGAAGATTTATGATGAATCGAAAACAGAGATAGCAATATTTCAATTTCCAAGACAAACCAAAGAGCCGTATCTTTGTCTCTCAGACTATTTTAAAGAGGATGAATTTGATATTTTACCTATGCAGGTAGTAACTATCGGTGAAAAAACAGTAGAATTTTGTAAAAAACTTCATGATGAGTCCAAATACAAAGATTATTTTCTTTATCACGGACTTTTTACAGAGATTACTGAGGCATTAGCAGAATATTGGCATCTTAAAATAAGAAAAGAGTTAAAGATTGATAATGAATATGATAAAAATATTGAATCAATCTTAAGGCAAAAGTATCAAGGTAAAAGATACAGCTTCGGCTATCCGTCATGTCCTGACTTACAAGGGAATGAAACTATAGGGAAGTTGTTAAATATGAAATCAATCGGTGTAAACCTTACGGAGACATTTTTGATGGTGCCTGAATTTTCTACAAGCGCAATCATCCTTTACAATCCTTACGCGGAGTATTTTACGGAGTAAATATGTTTTTTAATAGAAAGAAGGTAGCATTATCGCTGGGCAGCGGCTCGGCAAAAGGGCTTGCACATATCGGGGTAATTGATGCTTTGATTGAAAAAAAATACCAGATTACAGCTATTGCTGGCTCAAGTATAGGTGCAGTTATCGGCGCTTACTACGCATTTGGCAAACTTGACGATTACAAAAAATATGTTTTGTCATTAGACAAGAGGAAGGTATTTTCACTTTTTGATTTTAACCTATTCCCTTCCAAAGGGCTCATGGATGGAGATAAAATTTGTAAATTTTTAATGTCCACATTAGGCGAGCAAAACATTGAGGATGCAGATATTAAGCTAATGATAGTTGCTACTGACCTTAATACTGGTGAACCGATTGTTTTCGAAAAAGGGAGCCTCATCGATGCAATCAGAGCAAGTATTTCTATTCCCGGCATATTTACCCCTGCAACGATTGGCAGTAAAATCTACGTCGATGGTGCAGTAAGTATGCCTTTACCTAACGAAGTTTTAAGGGAAAAAGGTTATAAAAAAGTAATTTCGGTAAACCTTAACAAACATCTCTCAAACAATATTAATGGTGATTTGCCTAATATCATCACGACATTTTATAAATCATTCAGTATTATGAATTATTACCAAACGATGTACTCATTGGAGTGTCATCCACCAAAAATTTTAATAGAGCCTGACCTTAAAAATATAGGGATGTTTGATTACCATAAAGCAAAAGATATTATAGAAAAGGGATACAGGTCTGCATTAAAAGTTATTTAGGGCGGTTAGCTCAGTTGGATAGAGCGTAGGTCTCCGGAACCTAAGGCCGGGAGTTCGATTCTCCCACCGCCCGTAAATTTTATTCTTTTAAAAAGGAGCGCAAATGAAGACACATCTCATTTTCTTTTCACCTACAGGGACTACAAAAACAATCCTTGAAAATATTGCAAAAGGGATAGGAGGACAGCCAAAAATTTATGACACCACTCCCGCTTGCTCTGACATAAATATCACTGTCAATGAAGGCGTAGCAGTCCTCGGCATACCGGTCTACGCGGGCAGAGTCCCCATCATTGCGGCAGAAAGAATTAAAAATATAAAAGGGGATAACATCCCTGCAGTTGTAGTAGCAGTGTATGGGAATAGAGCTTATGAAGATGCCCTTGTGGAGCTGCGAGATATAATTTCTAAGGCTGGTTTTAAGGTGATAGCGGGCGGAGCTTTTGTGGGCGAACATTCTTATTCAAGCAAAGAAAAACCGATAGCTATTAACAGACCTGATGATAATGATAAGCATATAGCTTTTAATTTTGGAAAAGAGATAGCCCAAAAATTAGCTCAAGGGGATTTAAGCACACCTTATATGAAAGGGAATGTTCCATACAAAGAGCGTATAGGGATAAAAGGTGCAACCCCTGTAACAAAATTTAACATTTGTAAACTGTGCGGCACATGTAGCACAGTCTGTCCAACTGACGCTATCACTATAAACACCAAAGCAATATCCAACCCCGAAAAATGTATAATGTGTTGCGCTTGCATTAAAAAATGCCCTAAACAAGCGCGCTATATTGCCACAAAAGCAACTCTTGAGAGAATCGAAATGCTTTATAAAAATTGTCAGTTAAGAAAAGAGCCTGAAATATTTATTTAAGACTTTAACAATCCCGCTATACAAAAAATTTTAGTAGAATACTAAAAATGACTGTAACGTTAAAGCCATAGTGTCTCTACCAAACTTCACCTTCTTCCGCCCTTTTGGCAATTTTTCACTCGCTTTTCCCCTCCACTTTAACTTTCAAACGAGATAAAATTCATTATTAGTTTTTTCAGTTGCTCTTTTTGGTCTGCAGGGCTTGCAGCCACAAGATAGCAAAGAGCAAGTTAAGGTATTGCTGTTAAATTTGCTAAAAAGCTCTTTTTTTGAGAGATTTTCATATAAAAATTGCAAAAATAAAAGAGCGCCGATTCGCTTGTTGCCATCTACAAAAGGGTGATTTTTTATAACTAACCTCCAAAGCTTTGGTAAATTGTATTTAAGGCACTTTCAAATAGTCCTCTATCCCTTTCAACGCCAAAAATCTCTGAGGCTTCGCCTCTTTGCAAAAGATACTCTTTTAGCTCTTTTATCGCCTCTTTTGCTTCTTCATAACTTATCTTTTTTCTCTCTTTTCTTGTGATTTTAGCATCAATCTTTCCTGTGTCATACTCTTCAATCCATTGCCAAACCAAAGCGTATTTTTCTATGATTTCAAGCAAGCCTTTTGCTTCTTTGGCTGATAGGGAAGGTGTGTTGATATTTTCTTTTATAAATTTTATGGTATTTTCAAGCTCGTTTAACTTTTCTTGCGTCAGTCTCTTTTCATTTATCACATAACCTTTTATAAGGTAGTTTTTTAATACATTTGTTGCCCAGATTCTAAATTGGGTGGCTTTTTTGGAGTTTACGCGGTATCCAACAGCTATGATTACATCAAGGCTGTATGTAATAGACAATTCTTCTCATAACTTTACGTTCACCTTCTATTTGAACTGTTTCCATTTTGGAAACAGTTGCCTCAGGTTGCAATTCCCCAGTAGAAAAAATATTTTTTATATGTTTTGATACAGCAGCTTTTTGGACATCAAACAGGTGTGCAATCTGATTAAGGCTTAGCCAGATTGTCTCTTCTTTTAACTGCACTTCTATTTTTTTATCTTTGTCTTCAAAAATTAAAAGTTGGTTAGTATCGTTCATCATTTAACCTTCCTTATTTATTTCTATCTTTTCCAAATTTTCAAATATAAGCTTGTTTAATCTCTCTTCCTCTTTTAACCGTACTAAAAGCTCAGCAATTTTTCATAAAAATCCTCAAAAGATTCTTGATTTTGTGTTTTCTTCGCCATTTGACTGACCCTCTATTTTTCTCATTATTCTATCATAATTTTAACAAAATATACTTTTAATTAAAATATATTCTTAACTTTTAAAGAAATTATCTTCTATACATCAAAATATGGTTTGGTAGCACTAAGAGTATATTTATGCATTACCGTACGTCGGATGGAACAAGGACGCAAATAATGGGGTGATGGCAGTTTTTTTTACAGTTGACAAATAAGCAGAAAACTCCTATAAACCGCTGAAAACCAAACAGATAAGCTCTATCGCCCAAGTGGTGGAATTGGTAGACACGCAGGATTCAGGATCCTGTGGCTATAATAGGCTGTGGGGGTTCAAGTCCCCCCTTGGGCATATTAAATTCCATATTTTCAGCAAACTGGAAGGAAAATCTCAAATGTAGTCCCGCTTTCACTGCTTGAAAAGCAATGTATTGCTCCGTCGTGCTTTTTAAGTATTGAGTGAGCAAGTGATAGCCCTATCCCCTCACCCCCCTCTTTTGTGCTATAAAACGGATCAAAAATCTTAGTTATATTTTCATCTTTAATACCACAGCCACTGTCTGTTATTGAAATTTTTATATAATTCCCTTTTTCTAAGTCATATTTATTATTTTCTGACATATTGACCTTTTTTGAATCTATTATCAGCTCTCCGCCCAAAGGCATTGACTCCATTGCATTATCAATAATATTTTTGAAAACTAATTCAATTTGCCCTCTGTCAAAGCTACAAGTTGTTGATGTCTGCATATTATTTTTTACATCATATTTCACATAATCAAGGATATCATAACAAATATTAGATACAACCGCTTCAATATTCTGTGGTATCTTTTTACTATAACCACCTTTAGAAAAGGTTAATAACTTACCGGTAAGTTTCCTCACTTCATCAATAAGGTTTTCGACTTTTTCTAAAGTTTCTTTGGTTGCTGTTTCCTGAGTGTTGAATTTCGCTATTGCCACATAGTTGAAAATACCTGTCATAAGGTTATTAAAATTGTGCGCGATACCTGCCGCCAAATACCCTAAAGAATCAAGTTTTGAAACCAAATCGATTTTCTTTTGCATACATTTCAGATCAGTAACATCCCTTATAAATGCTACCAATGTGCCATCCGGCATTTTTTTGGAGTTAGACTGAATGGTAATAATAGTGCCATCTGCTCTTCTTATCTGGCGCTCTGAAATTACTGATTCACCTTTTTCCAAAAGGTCATACCTTAAAGGGCTCTCTTTTAGCGAATCTTCAGTAAAAAGTGTCGAAATACTTTTGTTTAAGATTTTTTTAACAGAATAACCGGTTATATCTTCAATTTTGTCATTTGCATAAATAATATTGCCCTTAGAATCCCCCATCAAAAAACATTCAGGTGCCAAATCGATTATAGATTTAAAAGTTTTTTCACTTCCAGCCAACTCGGCTTTTGCCATTTCGATATCGGTAATATCTGTTGCAAGGCCAATCACCCCAGTCTGTCTGTCTTTATCTTCAAAATAAGGGGAAAAAACTACATCAAAACACAGCTCATTGAGATTAATTTTTTTTCTAATTGTTTCCCCTTCAAGTGCTGTTTTGACGGAATGAATTATTTCAGGATAGTCTTTATAGACATCATAGACTGAAAGACCAACAATCTCACCTGCCTTAAGTCCCAGCCTTTTTAAAGCCAAACCCTCAGAAAGCACAAACTTACCATCTAAATCTATAAGGAAAATTACGCCATGAATATTTTTTAAAATAAAACTCAGTTGTTCTTTCATATAATAAACTATTGTAATTTTAATTGTTATACAAGACTTTTTTAGTTAATATTTACAAAGAAGGATAATTTTAGTTTACAACTTTGCTTGACTAAAACAAGGCTGTATATTATGGATTAGAAAAAATAACTCTTGTATAAAGGAAAATACAGATGATTGATTTACATACACATTCAACCTACTCTGACGGAACTTTTACCCCAGAAAAATTATGTAGACTTGCAGAGACTAAAAACATAAAAATATTGGCACTGACTGACCATGATACTATAGACGGCATTGATGACTTTTTATGCTGTGAATCTAATCTTAAAAAAATACCGGGTGTTGAAATAAGCCTTGAAATTAAAAATGGAACTTTTCATATGTTGGGCTTGTTCGTTAATCACAAATACGGACCATTAAGAGAAAATCTGAGCAGGCTAAAAACTTATCGTAAGCAGAGAAATGAAAAAATATTAAACAAGCTATCTGATTTTTTTCATGAAAAGATAACACAAGAGCAGATATCACATGATAACAAAGGGGAGTTAGGACGTCCGCATATTGCCAAATTCCTAGTAAAAAAAGGTATAGTATCATCTGTTGAAGAAGCATTTGAAAAATATTTAGCAAAAGGAAAGCCTTTTTACGAAAGCAAAGAAAAGCTCAATACTGACGACGCTATCAAATTAATTATTGAATCAGGTGGAATCCCGGTAATTGCACATCCGATAACTTTGGGGCTTGATAATGAAAAGTTTGACACCTTTATAAGACAATTAGTGGACTTAGGATTAAAAGGGATAGAAGCGATATGTCCGCTGCATTCAAAAGAGGATTGCAAACATTATATAGAAATTGCCAAAAAGTATGACTTGCTTGTTACAGGCGGGAGCGACTTCCACGGAGATAATAAGGACAATGTTACCCTTGGCAATTTAGGTAGTTGTACGTTACCAGCAGAATACCTTAATAAGATTGAAAAAATAAAAGGCAGGTAACCCTGCCTTTTAACTTTCTATATATTTTTCAATATTGTCTCTCATAACCCATATTCCACAAGGGCAGACACCGGCACAAATACCACACCCAATACATTTATTAGAATCACTTAAATATTCAAAGTTGCCATCAGATTTCTCTATCCTGCTAATTGCCTGCTCGGGGCAAACTTCTTCACAGAAATGACAATCACGACAAAAACCGCAACTCATACACCTTTTTGTTTCATCCTCTGTCTGCATTTTAGAAACAGCCTGAGCATTCATAGGGTGATAATACTCATTTTTTACTTTATCCTGAGGTATCTTAGGTGCTTTCTCAAATTTGCTGAGCGCTATCCCTTTAAACATTCTATCTATATTTAAGGCTACCTTTCTGCCGTCACCAAGTGCATGGGTAAAAAGACCCAATTTTATTGCATCCCCCGGCACAAATATCTTTGGATTAACAGTTGACTGTAAATATTCATTGATTAACACTCTTCCCTTCTCATCCAGGTATTCCCTTTCAAGCATTGAGAAATCAGGCCTGTCCCCGATAGACACAATAACGGTATCTGCAGGTATCAAAGTGCCATCTTTCAGCACGACCCCTTTATCAGTGATCTTTTCGGTAAAGCAAGGCCATAATATTTCAGCGCCTAATTTTTTGGCATGCTCAATCTCTTTTTCAAAAGCAGCAGGTTTTTGAATATCAATAGCTACAACTTTTTCTGCACCCATTTCATAAGCACCAATCACCACATCCATCCCGGCATTGCCCGCACCGATTACCACAACATTTTTTCCAACTTTTGGTTTTTCACCTTTATTTATTGCCTTTAAGAAATCAAGCCCTTTGACAAGCCTCTCACTCCCTTCAACAGGCAAAACAATCGGATTATGAGCCCCCACAGCCAAGACTATTGCGTCAAACTCTTTATCAAGCTCTTTTAACTTTTTCTTGTCAACGTTAACATTTGTATGGGCAATCACCCCGGTATCAAGCACTCTCTGAATCTCAGTCTCAAGAATCTTTCTATCGAGTCTTTCTTCGGGAATAACCTGCATTAACTTACCGCCAAGCACACTGTCTTTTTCAAACACTTCAACATGATAGCCCATAAGTCTCAACTGATAAGCACAAGCAAGGCCTGATGCACCTGAGCCGATTACCGCTACCTTTTCATCTTTTGTGGTTTCACATTTTTTTGCTTTAATTTCAGCACTCAATAGTCCTAATTCTTTAATTCTTACAGGCAAATCTACATACAATCTTGTACACTCATCCATGCAAAGGTTTGGACATACCTGCCCACAAACTGATGCAGGAAAAGGACTATAATCAAGCACTAACTCTAAAGCCTCTTTAACTTTATCCTGTCTAAGCAAAGAAATCCTTTTTTGAGTGGGGATATACGTAGGGCAGTTATATTCACAAGGTGCTGAATAATTGGCATTTAACCATTCAGGGTATCTTAACCTTAAATCTTTCCTTTCTACAAACTCTGCTACTTCGTAGTTATCATAAAGCAAATCTCCGAATATCCCACCTTCAACCCACTTGTTTTTCCTAAATTCATTTATTGCCATAAAAGACTTGTGTGCTCTCTCTTCATATGTCTTTGCAACAATCTTTTTCCAATCTTTTCTTTTTGAAATCTTACCGAGTGCGCCAGGCCTTTCAATTTTCTCTAAAAAGACAGGTAGATTTTTATCCAAAAATTCCCAGTCATCATCAGTTAAATCCATCAACCACACATCATCTGATAAATCCTTCACATTCCCCCTAACATAAATCGTCCCGCCTACCATGCCAACACAGCTTCTGTAGCCTAAAACAGATTCCATCTCCTCACAGTCATATCCGCAGACGACCGCAATCCCACCACCCATAAATTCAAAGCTAAAAGAACCGGTATTTTTTAATACCCAAAATTCAGGTCTTGGAAACTTCGGGTCATATTTCATCATAGCACCTGAGCGAGTGCCGACGCGCCCACCTATAAAAATTTTACCGGTTGCAGCGCAATGAGCTGTGGTATCGCCTCCATCACCTTTAACAATAATTTCGGCTCCGGCATTAAGCCAGCCGACATCTGCCGGAGCTGGACCATCCACAATAATCGTAGTCCCCTGCATCCCCATCGAACCAACTCTCTGACCCGGATTTTTGACTACAAATTTTAATGGTTTCCCATCTTTTGACCACAACGGCCCACCAATGTCATGCTGGCCGCAGCCATCCACAACTATTTCATTAATCCCTTTATCCAAAGCTTGATATATTTCTTGCAAAAGAGTTTGTGTAGAAATCCTTTTGCCATTTCTTATCCCTTCAATATAAATCTTCTTACTCATCACAATCCCCCAAGTTAACAAGCATAATTTATATCTAATCTTTCAGCTACAGACTTATCTGTGGAGATAAGTGCATCAGATCTGCCCACAGGCAAAGAGCTGTTACCTACAGGTGCCATCAATTTTTTAAGCTCATGGTCAACTGCGATAAAGTAATTTACAATATTTTCAGCGACTTTATCTATATCGAGCCTTTTAACAAGTGTCGGATTTTGAGTACATATACCTACCGGACAAAGCCCTGTATTGCATGCATTACATTTGCCCATATCATTGCCTACACAGCCTGCCAATTGGAGCATAAGTTTGCCGGTAAATATCCCGTTTGCACCGAGGCAAATCATTTTAAAAGCATCCGCTGCCAAGTTCCAATTCTTACCCATTCCACCTGCTGCCCAAAGAGGTATCTGCCCTTGTTTACCTTGGTGAAGTGCAGCTTTGTAGCAGTCTCTTAACTTTGAAACAATCGGATGACCGGTATGATCAAGGGATATTTCATGAGCGGCACCGGTACCACCATCTATACCGTCAAGAAAGAATCCTCCTACGATATTATACGGGTCTCGTAATAAGTTATTGTAAACTGAAACACTTGTAGCACTTGCTGCCACCTTTATCGCAACAGGCACCCTAAATTTAAACGCAGCGTTAAAAGATAGAAACATCTTCTGGACACTTTCCTCTATCGAATAAAGCCCTTGATGGTTTGGAGGGCTCAAAAGGTCGGCCTTAGGCACACCTCTAATCTCTTGAATATGCTTGGCAACCTTTTTTGCCATCAAAAGCCCGCCATCTCCGGGTTTTGCACCTTGACCTATTTTTATAAGCACACCTGCAGGATCTTCCACCATATGAGGCATAGCATTTACAATTCTGTTCCACCCAAAGTGACCTGAGGCTATTTGCAAAATAATATATTTCAAAAATCTTGATTTTAGAAGCCTGACAGGGACTCCACCTTCACCTGAGCACATCCTGATAGGGATGCCAACCTCTTCATTTAGATATGCAGTAGCTATGGCAAGAGCTTCCCACATCCTCCAAGAAAGCGCACCAATAGACATATCTCCAATAATAATCGGATAAATCCATCTAACCGGCGGGAGATTATTTTTTAATACCAGTCTCCCACTGCTGTCAACCTCAAGAGGAATCTCATCCGGAGCAAGTACTCTTCCAAAGGGTGCTCTCATGTCAAAAGTATGCCTCTGCGCATCTAATGATGGGTCAGTCATCTGAGAAATTCTACCCACTTTGATTTTATCCAATGTCCTGCCATCAGTTTCAAGATTTGAGCGACCTCCCCTTTTAAATGGGTCGGCAACAGTTGCCCTATATTTTGCCTGAAATCTATGATCGGAGTTTCTGACAGGCTTAATGGCATCATTAGGGCACACCTTTTCACAAATCCCACAACCTCTGCAAAAATTATATTCACTTATAACCTGCTTGATTACAGGTATCGTCTGAAAATATACCTTTGGATTAGGCGTAATATCTTCGCTTACTACTTTTCTTCTTTTCTCTACCTTTGCTTCAATAGCCTGAAACGGGCAGGAAGCAACACACTTGCCACACAAAGTACATCTGTCGTGTTTATAATCTATTTGCCAAAACAAATCATCTTTTGCCAGTTGATTAACTTTTACTGTTGCCATCTTACTACCTCCAGCTCATCATTAATCACTACCATCTCCCTTTCTCCGGGATAAATATCATCCTGCCAGTTACGATTCGGTAAAATATCATTAATTCCGGTAACTTCAGAAGTTATGACCACGGTATTTTCATCTCTACCAACCACAACAGGTCTTAATTTTTTTGAATCACAACATGTAAATAATGTTCCATCAGGCAAAACGCCAATAATGGTATTTGGCCCATTTATTTCCAAATGAGCAAGACTAGCCCTGATATTTGCAAGGATATGCCCGTCCTCCCTTTGAGAAAGCTCTTCAAAAGGGATAGGGGTAATTGTGTGCTTATAATAAATTAAAGGCCACTTAAGCTTTTTATGCACATAATGCAAAGTATATAAAAAACACTGCGAGTCAGACTCAAAACCTATGTAACCTTTATAAAGTTTCTTCTGTAAATTTTTATTTTTCTCATAAAATGTATTTTCACCGTTTGCAAGTGCAGTGTAACCTTGCAGAAAAAACGGATGCGCAGCATATCTTACAATGTCATAATTAGTATTTTGCCTGCATTGAGCTGTAATAATTTTAGCCTTAAAATGATCATTTTCTTCCCAAAGGTTAAAATATTCGCCGATATCTGACGGGTCACCAATCTCTTTAAGCGTCAAAACATCAGGCCAAAACGAGTAAACATAACCAAGATCCTGAGTCTCTAGCTCATGCCTAATTGCAAGGCGCATATCCACCAAAAGTTCCTCTTTCTCTTCTTGCGGAGCATAATTATACAACTTTGGATATTGATACACTTGAAATACGTAGTTTGGCATCGGCTCAATCTTAAGCCCAGGTTTTGGAAAAACTTGGGGAGCCCATTGAAAAAGTCTAACAAACCCCTTTTTATGCAATATATCTTCAGCTATTTTTATCCCTTCGTCAGTGCAAGCCATCGACAAGATAGGAAGCCCCTTATAACCCTCAAACACTCCCCCCAAATCTTGCATTATCATAGCAAAACCAGAGTTATCATGCCCTTTTTGTTGAGACCTCATTAACCTTAAGGCGACAGAAGGGTGTATATACTCTTTAGATTTTATTGCCCCAATTCGACACATTGACAACCTCCATGTACTTTGTATACAATCTTATATTATAAGGCAAAATAAAGGTCAAGAATAATTTTATTAGGAAAGAATATCAAATATGTTTGCTTTATTATAGTTAATTGCTAAATCTTCTAATGCCAAATACCTAAAACAATATATCCAATATTTTAACTATAAGTATATTACACTATTAACTCTTGATAATATTATAAAATTTAAACCAATAGTTGGCCAAATACTTTAGAAAAAAATACGATAAGATTGAGGAAGCTAATTCTTAACCAAAATCAGTAAGCCTAAGAAAATAAGGAACATCCCTATTACGCTAAAGATAGCAGGAGATTCACCCAAAACGGTTATCCCCAAAAACGTTGCTGTCAAAGGCTCAGCCAGAGACAAAGTGGCAGTTTCGGACACTTTAATCAATCTCAAGCCTCTTGCAAATAAAAAATATGACACAGCCGTAGCAAACAACCCCAAATGAACAACAACCACCAAACCTTTCAAAGAAAATATCGGCGACAAGTCGTTAAAAAACAAAACCGGAAGTAAGAAAAATGCTCCTCCTAAAAAGAGTACTCCCATTACTGCATTTGCACTATGCTCTTTTAACAATTCTTTACTCGATAAAGTATATAGAGTATAAGAAAGTCCGGCACCAAGACAAAGCAATATACCTGTCAAATTAAATTTCGTCTCACCTTGTAGCATTTCTATACCTATAAAAAATATCCCCAATACACCTAATAAAGTAGAAATTAACCAAACCCTCCCCAATGTTTCTTTATAGATAATTTTAGAAAGCACCCCTGCAAAAATAGGTGAACTCCCTATCCCAACCATAGTACCAACTGCCACTCCGGCTTCTTTGACCCCATAAAAAAAACTTAATTGATAAAGCGCCACAGTAACAATACCCAGAAAAGTAATTTTTAAGTTCCATTTTGACGAACTTTTAAAGTCTTGCCTGATTATTGCATAGGCAAACAATATAATCCCGCCAAGCAATATTCTAAAAGCTCCTATTACTGAAGATGACAAACCCTCAGGCGCAATTCCTTGAGATGTCCCTGTCGTCCCCCAAAGCATAGCTGCCAAAATTACTAATAAATAACCCTTATTCATAAATCCTCACGGTTGTTATTCTACTAAAAAGAAGTTTAATGTCAAATATAATAAAAATATAATTGATTAAATATACCGATTTTGTTATCTAAAATCAAAACATATCAGAGAGGTATAAGATGGCAAAGTTTAAAATATTAATCACTGACAACATAGCCCAAGAAGGGTTGGATATTTTGGATAGGGAAGAAAGTGTAGAATATGAGATAAAACCCGGCATAAAAAATGAAGATTTAAAACCTATCATCGGCAATTACGATGCAATAATCACAAGAAGCGGCACAACCGTTACGGAAGATTTAATAGAAAATCCCGGAAAACTAAAAATCATAGGTAGAGCAGGAGTTGGTCTTGATAATGTCGACATTGAGGCAGCCAGCAAAAAAGGGATAATCGTAATGAATGCTCCTACCGGAAACACATTGGCTGCAACGGAGCTCACTATGGGGATGATGCTTGCTGCAGCAAGAAAGATACCTCTTGCAAATAATTCTCTCAAATCAGGAGAATGGGACAGAAAACGTTTTATGGGGATACAATTATACAATAAGACTCTCGGTGTTGTCGGCTTGGGTAGAATTGGTAGCAATGTGGCAATCAGGGCAAAAAGTTTTGGAATGAAAGTAATTGCTTACGATCCATACATCAAAAGGACAAAGGCAGAATCTTTAGGGGTAAAACTATACGACAAACTTGAAGATTTACTAAAAGAAGTTGATATTATCACTTTTCACACTCCGCTCACAAACGAAACCCATAATATGATTACGGAAAAACACATAAATATGATGAAAGATGGCGTAATAATCGTCAACTGTGCAAGGGGCGGAATAGTAAATGAAGAAGATTTATACAATGCAGCAAAAAGTGGGAAAATATTCTCTGCAGCAATAGATGTTTTCGAAAAAGAGCCGGCAACCGACAACAAACTCTTAACTTTAGACAACATTTTTGTGACCCCACATATCGGCGCAAACACGCATGAAGGGCAAAAAGGGGTTGCTGTCATAATCGCCGAGCAGATAATCAATGCACTTCATGGCAAATCTTATCTAAACGCCGTAAATATACCTTTTATGAAATCCCAACTACCCGAAGAGCTACAAAACTATTTTGATATTGCCGAAAAAATGGCAAAACTTTCCGCTCAAATCGTAAAAGGGAGACCTGAAGAGATAAAAATTACTTTAGTTGGTAAAAAGTTTGAAGAAGATGTTTGTGAAAGAACATTCGATGTGCCTTTCTCATACCAACCTTACACCGTAGCTGCATTAAAAGGTTTCTTGGAAGTATCTCTTAAAGAAACAATCTCTTATATCAACGCATCTTACTTTGCAAAAGACAGAAACATACTTGTCAGTGAAACCAAAACGGATTCTTACAGAAAATACAATGACATAGTAGTACTAAGCGTAAAAACAGATCAACAAGAGCTTACCGTGGGTGGGACAGTTTTTGCCGACAATGTCGGAAGAATCGTATTCATAGATGACTTTAGAATAGATGTCGTGCCGACAGGCACACTCCTTTACTTTAGAAATGTTGACAGACCAGGAGTAATAGGAAAAGTGGGCACAATTCTTGGTGCTAACCAAATTAATATAGCCGGATTTGAATTATCAAGGCAGAAAGGCGGAGAAGCAATGGCGTTTGTTTCTGTTGATAACAAAATTCCAAAATCTGTTATAAATGAAATAATTGCCATAGATGGTATGATTGAGGCAAAAGTAGTCGAGGTATAATGCTTTTCACACTTGAAGTAAAGACTTCAAAAAGGGTTGAACTTATTGACATTACAAATTTAATTTACGAAAAGCTTAAATTATCGGGTGTAGAAAATGGTCTATGCACCATCTACACCCCACATACTACCTGTGCAATTACAATTAACGAAAATGCTGACCCCGCCGTAAAATCGGATATAATTAAATTTTTAAATGAAAAAATTCCTCAAAATTTCCCTTTCAAGCACTATGAAGGGAACTCTGATGCTCATATCAAGTCATCCCTTGTAGGATGCTCAGAAGCGGTAATCATTGAAAATAAAAAACTTTTACTTGGTACTTGGCAAGGTATCTATTTCTGCGAATTTGACGGTCCTCGTGTTAGAAAAATCTACGTTAAGTTTCATTGATTTTAAAATTAATTGCAGTATAATTTTATTATGAAAAAATTATTTTTATTTATACTATTTACACTTATTACAATTAGTGCATTTGCAGAACATGGTGTAATTAAAGTCGGAGTTTACAACAATCCGCCTCTATCAATCATTAATGGAAATAATGTTACCGGCTTTGCACCTGAAATATTCAAATATATAGCAAGGAAAGAGGCTATTGATTACACCTTCGTCATTGATAGTTTTAACAATCTTTATAATAAAATCCAAAATAATGAAATAGATATTTTACTGCCTATTGGCTACTCTTCTAACAGATTAGAATTTATGAGTTTTACAGAAGAGCCAATTTTTACGAACTGGGGGCAAATTATAGCCAATAAAAATTCCAAAATTAAATCTATAATTGACCTTGAAAATAAGAAAATTGCACTAATTGAGAATGATATTTTTTATAAAGGTGAAAATGCCCTCGAAAGCATATTAAAATCATTCAGCATAACATATACACCTATTAAAGAGGAGGATTATCCTAAAATTGCAAAATTGGTATCGGATGGTAAAGTCGATGCAGGACTGGTCAGCCGGATATTTGTCCCGCAAATAAACTCCACCGATATTGAAATTACCAATATTATTCTAAGACCTATAAATGTTCACTTTGCTTTTTCCAAAAATCTGAGTCTTGACATAAAAAATAAAATAAACAGCCAAATTAAAGAATTAAAAAATAACAGAGACTCATTTTACTACATAAAACTCAACGAACTGTTTGCAAAAACAAATAGCAATTATAAATATATTTATAAAACTTTAGGAATTGTATTTTTCTCATTAATAGTTGCCATAATAATTGCCTTAATTTCAAGGATTCAAGTGCAAATAAAAACCAAAGAGTTAAAAAATGCTCTAAAAAAAGCATTGGAAAATAAAAATAAATTAAACACATTTATAAATGCCATGCCTGATGTGGCTTTTGTGCTGGACAAAGATGGTAATTACATAGAAGTATTCTCGTCAAATGATGATTTGCTATACGACCTTAAAGAAAATCTGCTTGGTAAAAATATAAACGAAATACTGCCTAATGACATTGTAGATATAGCAACAAATGCTATAAAACATTGTATTCAAGATAAAAAAACACTCTCACTTGAATATGAGCTTGACGTTATTGGAGGGAAAAAAATCTTTGAGGGGAGAATTAGCCCGATTGATAAATTTGATGACAACGAATATGTATTATTTTTAGCCCTTGATATTACTGAAAGAAAAAAACTTGAAAGCGAAATAAGGTATGAAAGGGACAGATTTCAGACAATTTTAAAATCGATTGCAGATGCTGTATTGGTCATAGACAAAGACAAAAACATAACATTCATAAACAAAACCTGCGAGAAACTTTTGGAAAAATCTTACAAAGAAATTATCGGCAAACCATTTGCAGAGGAAATAATACTAAAAACAATAGACAATCAACCTTATACTCTCCCTTTTGATGACATATTTTACAAAGGGCTCATGGGGAATTTAATTACAGACTGCAAACTGATTAATAAAAACGGAAAGGAATTCTTAATTGAGGACAGTCTTGCACCGCTTTACGACGCTAAAAGTCAGATTAATGGAGCCGTCATAATATTTTCAGATGTTACGACACGTAAAAAAATGGAAGAAGAAATCGCAAAAAGACAGTATCTTGATTCAATCGGAAGGGTTGCAGGTGGTATCGCACACGATTTTAACAATTACCTTGCTGCCATAAGCAGCTATGTAAGTATGTGTAAACTTACAGACAAAAGGCCTGAAAAAGAAGTACTCGATTCGCTTGAAAATATTTTAAAAAGGGCAACTAACCTCACAAGGCAATTAATTACCTTTTCAAAAGGTGGCTCACCAGTCAAAAAACCTGAAGATATAAAAGAATTATTAGAAGAAACTGCCAACTTTGCCCTTTCAGGGACTGCTATAACTGTTAACTTTGATTACGAAGAAAATCTTCCACCGGCACTAATAGATAGTGACCAATTTTCTCAGGTAATAACAAACATAATAATCAACGCCAAAGAGGCTATGAACAATAAAGGGGAAATAGATATCAAAGTAAGAAAAATTGATTTTAATCATTTGAATGTATATGAGATGCCTGCCGGTACATATCTTGAAATAACTATAAAAGATTATGGGCCAGGGATGTCAAAAGAGATCAAAGAAAAGATATTTGACCCTTTCTTTACCACTAAATCTACAGGAAGCGGTCTCGGGCTTGCCACTTCATACTCAATCATTAACAAACATAAAGGGAAATTGTTAGTTTATTCTGAGCCAGGTAAAGGTGCAGAATTTAAAATTTTGATAAAGGCAGCAGAAATACAAAAAATACCAAACAGTAATTCGGCTTTAAACATAGAGATATCAAAATATGACCTGAAAATTCTGTATTTGGATGACGAAGAATCGTTAAGAGACTCTATCAGCCTGCTATTAAGCACTTTGGGCTGTAAAGTTGATGTGGCCAAAAACGGTGATGAAGCCATAGAACTTTTCAAAAAAAATAAATACGATTTGGCTATTTTAGATTTAACAATCAAACAAGGCCTGAGCGGAAAAGAAGCTGCAGAAGAAATATTAAAACTTAAAAAAGATTCTTATCTTGTGGTCACTTCCGGCTATTCTGATGATGATATTGTGGCCAATTACAAAAATTACGGATTTAAAGATTATTTAAGCAAGCCGTTTACGCTTAATAATATAGTAAATATTTTGGAAAATTACTTAAAAATAAGTCAGCACGACTAAGCCTTTTGCCGTTTTTTCATAGCGATTAATGTAGCTATGACCTTGATTGGCATTAAAATTTATATATTCATCTTCTGACACATCATATTCACTGCCATCCACAGCTATTGTCAATACGCCCTCAGTAACAATAATAAGCTCTTTCGGGTTACCTTCATGAGCTTCAGCGTCATACCTTGTATCGGGAGATATTTCCATAAAATATATTTCATAACTTCTTTTTGGGTCGAAAGGGACTACCGGGTAAACTCTATATTTACCATCAATCTCCGACAACACATTTTTGGATTTAAGCTTGCCGATGCGCACTTCACTGTCACACTTTACAAGAAGTGACGTAAAAGATACCTTTAGTCCGTTTGCAATCTTCCAAATTGTGGCAATGGTGGGTATCGAATTTCCCGTCTCTATTTGCCTTAACATACTCTTACTTACGCCGGTAATATTAGCTAATTGATCAAGGCTTAAATCTCGTTCAACCCTAATCTTCTTTAAATTTTCGGCAATCTCATTACATATTTGTTCCATATAACAATCTCCTTGACAATATATTACACATACATTATACGTTATATTATATTTTTGTTTCATATATTGCAATAATTAATAAGGAAAACATATGAAAGATTTTCTCAAAGGTGCAAAAGACGTAGCCCCATTTATAACGGGTGTTTCCCCTTTCGGCTTAATTTACGGGCTAACTGCAGCGCAATCCGACCTTACTTTTATACAATCAGTTACAATGTCTCAGATTATTTTTGCAGGTGCATCCCAAATAGCATTGATTGAGCAGCTCAAGAATAACAGCTCATTTATAGTAATTATCGCTACCGTGTTTATGATAAACCTGAGAATGGCAATGTATAGTGCCTCGCTCTCACCACATTTCAGTCATTTAAACACTCTTAAAAAAATGTTTTTATCATACTTTCTTGTTGACCAATCATATGCAATATCGATTTCAGAATTTACAAAAAATGATAACACGAATAGGGCATTATATTATTTTGGGGCAGGCATTGTAATGTGGACTGTCTGGCAAATTTCAACAATTGTTGGTATCTTAATCGGCACAAGTATCCCAAAATCTTTTTCCCTCGAATTTGCTATACCGCTTACATTCCTTGCTCTATTAACCAATTTTTTATCAAAAAAACATTTTGTCATAACTGCACTTACCAGTGCCTTTTTAATGGTCTTATTAAAAACATTACCCTTAAATCTCGGATTTTTTGTGGCAGTTTTTGGCGGAGTATTTGCCGGACAATTTTATAAAAGGATTAATCATGAAAAACTATAATAATACTGAAGTGTGGGTTATTATCATCGCAAGCGGAATATTGACATACCTAATCAGGCTGTCATTCATTAAATTTGCTAACGAAAGTTTTATAAACAAGGCTAAAGAATTTCTAAGCTTTATGCCGGCAAGCATATTTGCCGCAATTGTCGTAAGCGGAATATTTTCAAACGGGATTAAAGATATCTCTTTTGGCAACTTTAAAATTTACGCATCCATCGTCGCCCTGTTAATCGCACTGAAATTTAAAAATGCAATTGTTACCATATTGTCAGGGCTTATTGTAGTTTGGACATTAAACTATTTATTTTAAAACTAAACAATATCCTCAATCTCTTTTGCCGAGTCAACCTCCACCCCTTCTAATGCCTTTTGAATCTTTCGAGTCCTTACTCCTACCAAATCATCTATATTATCACCGGCTTCCTTTATCTTCTTCTGTGCTTTTTCAAGCACCGCACCAAATTTTGTAAACTCAGATTTTACCACTGCCAAAAGATTCATTACCTTGTGAGCTGATTTTTCCACGGTTAATGTTTTAAATCCCATTTGAAGACTATTTAAAAATGCCGCCATTGTAGTAGGCCCAGTGATAACCACCTTGTAATCTTTCTGTATACTTTCAAAAAGACCATTTATCCTTAATACCTCAGAATACAAACCCTCAAAAGGCAAAAATAAGATTGCAAAGTCCGTTGTAAAAGGCACTTCAATATATTTTGTAGAAATGTCTTTGGCCGACTGTCTTACCCTATTTTCAAGCTGCTTTGTAGCTTCTTGAATTTGAGACAAATCCCCTTTTTCAACACTGTCAAGAAGTCTGTAATAATCTTCCACGGGAAATTTTGAGTCGATTGGGAGTAAAACAGGGCTTTCACCATCATTGCCCGGAAGTTTTACGGCAAACTCAACCACATCATTTGAATTAGGCTTTGTCTTAACATTTTCCTCATACTGCCCGGCATGGAGTATCTGCTCCAATATTCGTCTCAATTGTATCTCCCCAATTATCCCCCTGCTTTTTACATTGGTTAAAGCTTTTTTTAAATCCCCTACTCCGTTTGCCAAACTTTGCATCTCACCAAGCCCTTTATGCACCTGCTCCAATCTCTCACTTACCACCTTAAAAGAATTGGCTAACCTTATTTCAAGTGTCTCGTGTAGCTTTTCATCTACTGTTTTTCTCATCTCTTCAAGCTTCTTCTCATTATCAGCCCTAAGCTTGTCAAGCATATCTTCCAAAGTCTTCCTAACCTTTTCCAAATTATTGTCAACAACATCTTCAAATGACTTCAAAGATTTATTTAAATCATCTTTTGAAGCTGTAAGCTCAATCTTAAGTGTATTTGTCAGCTCTTTTATCATAAGAGCAACTGTTTCCGTAAATTTATCCTGTGAATTTTTTATCTCTTTCAAAGAATCTTTAACAATATCTTGCAAAAACAATCCTCTTTCTTCCCCTTTTTTCAAATCTTCCGAAAGTTTATTGTTAAAATCGTTAAAACCGTTTCTTTGATTTTCTATTAATATCTTAATTTGGCCGCTGTTTATCTCTGAAAGGTTTTTAAAAGAGTTTTGATTTTCCTCTCTGAAACTTCTAAAATTATTATTCAAATCATCACGAATATCTTTTAAATTGCCCCTAATGTTTTCTTCTACCCCTCTCTGACGCTCAAAAATACTATCAAGTCTGTCTTTAAGAAAAGAGCCTTTATTTAAAAGAAATAGAAATATCAAAATATTTGTCAATAAGATTACACTTAAAAGGATAAACCCTATATTAAAAATCTCCATATTGCCTCCACCTTTTTAATCAATCACTCTTTTTAACTATGACATTATCTTCACTAAGGGGGATTTCTATCCTTTTAATCCCCTTTTTGGTCATGACAATCCTGACTTTAAATAAAAAATGTCTGTCAAATGTCTTAAATTCTCCTACAAGATTTATATGATACACCTTGGAAGCATCCACTTTTTTGACGTTGCACCCTTCAACAAAGTAAAGGTTTGACTTAGGGTCATCCATTTTCCTTGTAAAATCTTCAATATCAAATCTCATAATATCATTAAGCCCTTCTATTCTATCTTTGAAAGCGCTTTTTATTATATTGTTATTCAGCTTAACTTTCCTTTCATATTTTAATACATTTTCCCCTAAAAACCATGTAGATAGCGAAGAAGAAGTATTTTGCAACCGTTTATTGATAACTTCATTCGGCAACTCACCATCTTTTACAAATACTACCCTCTCTTTATAAAAACCAAAAAGTTTTAACCTTTCGATATTGTAAATTTTATTTTTAAAATCGTATACCCGCTTTGAAATAAATGTCCTATCAAAGACACTCCTGAAAAAATCCTTTATTCTGTCTTTAAACATGTAACTAATTACAAGAGCAATAAAAAAAGATGTAGTAAAATTACCGTATTTGTATTGAGCCACAAAGGCTGCCCCTGTAGCAAATATCATTGAAATACCAGCTGCAATAGCGTATGCAAAATGCCTAAGCTCGGTAGAGCCTGATTTCTTTTTAAGCTTTAAAAAAAGAATATTATAAAAATACTTCTTATATACCGAATATTTATAAAGTAAGAATTCATTGTTTAATTCATCTTTTGTAACATAAGACATCCCTTTTAATCGTCTGTACTCAACCTCTTTTGTTAAAATAGTACTAACTTTTTCACAAGCTTTATCCATATTTTTCGATAAAATATCAAAAATTCTTACCAAATATATACTTACGACAAAACTTGTATATTCGTCAGTAAATAACAAAAGCTCACTTAATTTTTTATTGTCGATGACCTCGGCATAACTTGCCATCTCTTTGACAGCAGCCCGAAAATAAGCCACATCTTCAACAAAACTGTCTATTGATTTATCTGCCCCACCGCCTTTTTTAAAAGCCTTAGTATAATCCCTCAGGTATGACCTGAATGCACAAGCTGAAATTTTGACTTCATAGTTTATATGGTTAAAGATAATATCAATGTTGGAATTTTTCTTTTTCAAAATTTCTGTGATATTTATCACCCTATTTGTAATGTTTCTCAAATTATCTTTAGGCGTTATAAGCCTCAAATAGCTATACATATTCCCATAAAATTTATCTTTAGGATAAGTATTTTCATCAATTCCGAGGTTTTTTGGGATAAACAGGTATAAGCTAATATCGTACTCCGTTTTCTTGGCATCCGGATTTATAAGATAACCAAGTTTAATTTCAAATTGCGACCTGTCGTGTATCCTTACTAATTCATCAATATTCATTTTACCCTCTTTTAGTTTGAGAAATTATAGTATAACAAAAAAAACATTCAAGGAATAAAATTTTTTCAAAAAATCTGAAAAGAGATTTTATTTGCAAAAACAAAATCTTTTGTATATAAGGTGTGTGATGAGAGTTTTAATAATAATTTGCTTTATTGCTATATCCGCGTGTGCTCCGATAAGAAGTAGTTTCAACAGTAAACCGGCCGTGGACAATGCTACGGTCACTACGGATATTCAAGAAAATATAAAAAAGAAGGTCGTTGAAGATTTTACACTTGAGACCCTTTATGCTCCTTCTTTTGATGTAGATGGCTATTTATTTGATGAACAAGAGCTTGTCTTAAACTACGAGTATGTAATAAAATCCAACAGATACGATATACCACCTGTAATCACTCCAAGAGTAAGGTATTATTTGGATATGTACACAAAAAAATACCCCGCTTCATTTCAAAATTTTCTCGAAAGGTCAAACAAATATATCTACCTTGTAAAAGATATACTAAAACGTGAAGGGCTTCCTTTGCAATTGGCAATCTTACCTTTTGCTGAGAGTGGCTATAATACGGACGCTTATTCATATGTTGGTGCCGGCGGAATGTGGCAGTTTATGCCATCTACAGGGAAAATTTACGGATTAGATATCAACTATTGGGTGGACGAAAGACGTGACTTTGAAAAAGCAACAATAGCCGCTGCCAAACATCTCAAATACTTGTATGAAAATCTCGGTGATTGGTATCTGGCTATTGCAGCTTACAATGCAGGCTTTTATAAAGTATATTACGGAACAAAAAAGTATAACACAAAAGATTTCTTTAAGCTTGCCGAAAAGAAATATTTGAAATATGAAACTAAAGATTACGTCCCTAAATTTATAGCATTATCTATCATTTATTATAACTACATCGAATATGGTTTTGACTCCCCTTCTACATCGCCTTTATTTTACGAAAAAATAAATTTAAAACAACCTGTAAATTTATATGTGATAGCCGACTTAATTAATACCGACATAGATACATTAAAGGAGCTAAATCCTGACCTTAAAAAGCCTATTACACCTCCGAATGATGAATATAATTTGAAAGTCCCATATGGCACCAAATCTTTTTTGGTAGAAAAAATTGCAAAAATGTCACCGAGTGAACTGCTAAAGGTTAAAATTTACAAAGCAAAACAGGGTGAGTACGTAAAAGATATTGCAAAGAAGTTTAAATCTAACGAAGACGACATAATGAAAGTCAACGGTTTAAAGTATAGTAGAATCTTATACAATACTTATCTTTTTATCCCTGAAAACGGTTTTATGCAAACAGCTTTTGCCGATGACTTTATTGAAGATGTTAAAATATATGCGCCAAAAGTCCATATCGTCAAAAGCGGAGAATCTCTTTACACTATTGCCCACAAATATGGGCTGACATTAAACGATGTAATGAAAAACAATAGAGATATAAATCCCAGATTAATAAGGCCGGGGCAACCTATTATAATCTCACAGAATGATAATCAAAAAACTTTAAAGAGGCGAAAATCTTATTCACCCACAAGAAAACTAATAAATGGGCAATATATTGTGCAGTCCGGTGATACGCTATGGGATATTGCAAGAGATTTTAAGACTTCAGTGGATAAACTTATGGAGATTAATAACTTAAAAACTGCAGAATTAAAACCCGGAGAAAAACTAAGTATCAACTGATTTTATTTTAGTGATTTTTAGTTTGGCGCTCACAACATCTCCCAAACAATTTCTGTTACTTTTTAGATTTTGGATCTAAGATATCCCTCAGCCCTTCACCTAAAAGATTATACCCCAAAACAGTTACAAGTATTGCTATCCCCGGGTAAAGGGAAAGCCACCAGGCAAACATTATATTATCTTTTCCTGAAGTAAGAATATTGCCCCAAGATGGCGTAGGAGGCTGGACACCAAGTCCAAGAAAGCTTAATGCGGACTCTGTCAATATCGCTCCGGCAACCCCCAAAGTAGCCGTTACAAATATAGGGGAAGCCACATTTGGCAATATATGTTTGAAAAGTATTTTTGAATTCTTTAGCCCCTGCACTTTTGCCGCAATAATAAAACTTCTTTGCTTTATACTCATCGTCTCAGCCCTGACAAGCCTTGCTACCCCCATCCAACTTGTAAGCCCAATAATAACCATTACATTGGTCAAAGATGGTGACAAAAACGCAATTACGGCCAAAATCAGAAAAAATGACGGGAAGCAAAGCATAATATCCACAAAACGCATAACAATCGTATCTACAACACCGCCATAATAACCGGAAATTAAACCAAGCACAGTGCCTATGGCAACTGATATAAAAACAGCAACAAAGCCCACGAAGAGGGAAACCCTTGTACCATAAATCACTCTACTAAAAACATCCCTTCCAAGCTCGTCCGTCCCAAAAATATGATTTGAAGAGGGAGCTTGAAATATTTCCTTAACATTTATAGTTGTAGGGTCGTAAGGAGCAATTAGCGGTGCAAAAATAGACACAAGTATAAAAAACAAAACTATGAAAAATCCTGCCCAAAACAAAAAATTTTTCTTTTTCATTATGACTTTTTCCTGTATCTAATTCTCGGATCAACTACAGCATACATGATATCCGCAAGTAAATTCCCCAAAAGCGTCAAAAATGCACCAATAACCAATATACCCATAATAACGGGATAATCGCGCATCATTACGGATTGGTAAAAAAGTTGCCCCATCCCGGGGATACTAAAAATTGACTCGAAAATCACACTACCGCCGATAAGACCAGGTATAGATAAACCCAAAATAGTAACTACAGGGAGAAGCGCATTTTTTAAGGCATGTTTGAATATAATTTTATTCTCAGGTATCCCTCTTGCCCTTGCTGCCAAAATATAATCTTCATTTAGCACATCAAGCATGCTATTGCGAGAAAATCTGCTTAACCCTGCAAGTGAGCCAAACACAGATAAAGCGACAGGCAAAAAAGCGTGTTTTACAATGTCTGCAATCTTGCCAAAAAACGTAAGCTCTGCAAAATTGTATGAAGTAAGGCCTGAAATCGGTAATATCCCTAATATTACCCCAAAATAGTACATACATAAAAGTGCGAGCCAAAAAGTCGGTATCGCAAAACCTACAAAAACAAATATTGTCAAGGCCTTATCAAATACACTATCTTTCATATATGCCGATAAAACACCAAGTGGCAATGCAATAATAAATACTAAAGCCAGTGAGGCAATATTTAACCACAAAGTTACTGGCAATCGTTCCAAGACCTTATCGATTACCTTTTTTCTGTCCTGTGAAAAAGACTCACCAAAGTCAAACTTTACAAACTTTTTTAGCCATAATAGATACTGCACATGAACAGGTTTATCAAGGTTATACATCTTGACGAATTTGTCCCTTGCAGTTTCGGAAACCTTCGGATTCATTGAGGATAAAAATTGCGTAGGGTCGCCCGGAGCAAGATGAATTACGATAAAGCTTATGAAAGTAATCCCTATAATAAGCGGAATCATTCCAATAAGTCTTTTTATCAGGTAAATAAGCATATTTTACCTACTGTGTGAAAATGTATTTTCTGTTTTCCTTTTTCACGTACCACTTAATAAAATTATGCATCAAGCCGGCAGGTGCAGGCTCAACATTTTCAAATCTGTTATTTAAGGCAATTAATGACTCCCCAACATATAAAAACGTATAAGGCTGTTCTTCTGCAAGTATCTCTTGTATCTTATCGTATATCGCTTTTCTCTTTTCAAAATCAAACTCGACCCTTCCTTCTTCGATAAGCTTATCCACTTCGCTATTTTGATAACAGATGAAATTCAAATTTTTCCCTTCACACTTTGAAGAGTGCCAAATATCGTATAAATCAGGCTCAAGAGGGATAGACCAGCCTAAAATTACCGCATCAAAATCTCTTTTATCAATATATTCGTTTATAAAAGTAGCCCACTCTAAGATTCTGATATCAACCTTTGCTCCAATCTTAGACCAACTGTTTTGCAAAATTTCGGCTACCATACTTCTTGAAGAATTACCCTGATTAGTAATAATCGTAAACTTTAACTTTAAGCCATCTTTTTCCAATATTCCGTCATTATCAGTATCCTTAAAGCCGGCTTCAGCCAAAAGGGATTTTGCTTTTTCTATATTATACTCATATTTTTTAACATTTGGGTTATACCAAGGACTTGTAGGCTTGTATGGCCCTGTTGCCTTTTGACCGAGACCAAACAAAACACCCTCAATGATATCATCTTTTGGAGTGGCATATGTGAGTGCTTGCCTTACCCTTTTGTCTTTGAAAAGCGGGTTTTTCAAATTGTACCCAACATAGGTATAAGAGTTTGATAAATATTTATATTTATTAAATTTATCGTTGAATCTCGGATTGTCCGTCTGCTTTGCAAATTGCAGAGGGCTTAAACCCATCATATCAATAGTCCCATTCAAAAGTTCAAGAAACATTGTTGCTGAATCGGGAATTATCCGATACACATACCTTTCGATATTAGGTCTTCCTTCAAAATATTCTTCATTTGCCACAAGCGTTATTGAGTTGCCGGGCTTCCACTCTAAAAATTTATAGGGGCCTGTGCCGACAGGTTTTCTCTGTAAAGGGGATTTAGTAATTTCAACCCCTTTCAAAAGATGGGAAGGTAATATTGACGTCGTCCAACTTGCAAGAGCGGGAGCGTAAGCCTGTTTGTAAAAAACCTTAACCGTATAATTATCGGGAGTCTCGATATGATCGACTATTCTAAAATCAGAATCGTAAGCCGTTGGTGTCTTATCATCAACTATCAGCTCATAGGTAAATTTGACATCCTCAGATGTAAAAGGGGTGCCGTCATGCCATTTAATCCCTTTTTTCAAGTTGAAGGTAATTACCTTTTTATCTTCCGAAACAGAATAGTTTTCAGCCAAATCACCAACTAATTTTAGATTTTTGTCATACTTCAAAAGTCCGTTATATATCCACGAGGCTACAGAATGAGAAGAGCTATCAGTGGCAAGGATAGGGATAAGGTTACTGGCGTCACCTATTGACCCATCAACCAATGCATCCCCGTAAGTTTTGGCTACTGCCGCCAAACCAGTTTTGCTCTTTGCTTCACCTTTATCAGAGTTTTCCGAGCAGCCAAAAACAGCTATAAAAACAAGTAAAATGAGAAGGCAAATTTGCCTTTTCATTATTTACTTTCTAACGGCACTTGCGGAGTAGTATTTTGCTCACCAATAGGTGCAGCAGCTGCCGGCAACTTATTGGTAATCGAATTGCCTGTCCCCTTTGAAGAAATTACTGTCAGTGCAATAGATGTAAAAAAGAATATAACTACAAGTATAGTAGTTATCTTATTCATAATATTGGCAGGAGAAACAGAGCCAAATATGTCGGAAGAGCCAGCACCAAATGCCTCGCTAAGGCTTGAACCCTTCCCTGATTGCAAAAGTACTGCGATAATCAATAAAATAGATACAAAAATATGAAACCCTAATATTACCGGATACATTTATCACCTCAATAATTAATTATTTTTGCAAATGAATCAGCCTTTAAGCTCGCTCCACCTACAAGAGCACCGTTAATATTTTCCATAGCCATAAGCTCAGAAATATTTTCGGGTTTTACACTACCCCCATACAATATTCTTACATTATCTGCAAGAGCTTTGTTGTATTTTTTGCCAAGAAAATTTCTAATTGCCTTATGCATACTCTCCGCATCATCACTCGATGCTGTTTTCCCTGTGCCGATTGCCCATACAGGCTCATATGCGATTGTTATAATTTCCATATCTTTTTCAGAGATACCCTCAAGGCCGAGCCCGACTTGAGCAGTAACAACCTCTTCATGCACCCCGGCTACTCTCTGCTCCAATGTTTCCCCAACACAAAAAATAACAGGAAATTTATGTGCAACAGCCGCTTTAATCTTTTTATTAATAACTTCATCCGTTTCATGAAAAATCATACGTCTTTCGGAATGCCCTACAATAGAACCTGCCACACCAATATTTTTAAGCATTTCTATGGAAACTTCCCCTGTAAAAGCGCCTGAATCTTCATAATAGAAATTTTGGGCATATACCTTAATATTTGAATCTTTTGCAATCTTACCAAGCTCAGATAAATACACAAAAGACGGGGCGATAATAACATCTTTTTGCTCAGTATTATAATTCAACTTTGTCAGACTATTGACCAAATCAGCCGCTTCACCAAAGCCAAGATTCATCTTCCAGTTGCCGGCAATGACCGATCTTCTCATATTAACCCTCTTTTGTAACATTTGTGCCGGGCTTAGCACTCATAATACATTGTCCGTCAAACATTACCCCTTCTTCAATAGATATGGCAGGGGTGTTTATGGTTCCTTTTACAATCGCAGGTTTTAAAAGCTCTACTTTTGTAGCTGCTTTTATGGTGCCGTCAAACTTACCGGATATTTTAATAACGCCCGCCTCTATCTCAGCCTTAACATTTCCTGAATTTGCTATTACAAGGGTATCCTTTGTTTTGACATTCCCTTCAAAATCACCATCGATTCTAACTAATCCGTCAAAAATCAGTGTCCCGTTAAATTTGGTATTTGTGCCTAAAAAAGCATTAATATCGTTTACTTCACCTTTTGGTTTAATCATTTTGACCCCTTATTAAATTAATGATAGTATCTAACTCCTCATTGGAGTTAAACTTTATCTCTATTGTGCCACCTTTTTTCCCTGTTTTAATATTTACCTTTGCCCTAAAAAATGATTCAAACTCACTCTTTAAAGATTGAATAAAAACATCCTCTTTTTGTTCACTAATATCTTTATTCTCACCTTTTTTTATTCTCTTAACAAGATATTCAGTTTCCCTGACACTCAAATCCTTTTTGACTACTACCTTAAAAGCTTCAACAATTTCCGAACTGTTTTCAAGGCCCAAAAGCGCTCTTGCGTGCCCCTCGGTGATAATATTTTTAGATATCGCTTCAATTACTTCACGTGGCAACTTTAAAAGCCTTAAAATATTTGCAACGGCACTTCTGCTTTTGCCAACTATTTTAGATAACTCTTCCTGCGTATAAGAAAATTTCTCCATCAAATTTTTATAGGCATTGGCAAGCTCTACGGGGTTTAAATCTTCCCTCTGTATGTTTTCAATAAGCGCCAATTCAAGCTGCTCTTTTTCGTCAGAAATATCCCTTATAATGACAGGAATCTTCTTGAGCCCCGCCAGACCTGAAGCTCTCCAACGACGTTCACCTGCAATTATGGTATACTTATCACCGGTTTTTGTAACTATTATAGGTTGCACGAGCCCCCTGCTTTTTATAGACTCAGCAAGCTCATTAAGTTTGTCCGAATCAAAAATCTTCCTAGGCTGATCCTGATTTGGAATAATATCCGTAATATCAAGCTCGATCGGATTTTTTTTATTAACAGCAGTGTCATCTTTTGGAATAAGGGTTTCAAGCCCTCTACCTAACGGATTTTTTCTCATTTATCCTTCCAAGAAGTTCTTTTGCAAGCTCAATATAGCTTTCTGCACCTTTGCATTTTATATCGTAGTCCAAAATAGGTTGCCCATAACTCGGAGCCTCACTAAGCTTGACATTTCTGGGGATAATCGTTTTTAAAAGTTTCTCCCTGAAATAACTTCTTACCTGCTTATAAACCTCTTTTGACAAATTGTTTCTCGGATCATACATCGTCAATAAAATCCCTTCAAGTTCAAGATTTTGATTTAAGCTCTCCCTAATAAGCTTTACAGTGTTCAAAAGCTGACTTAAGCCTTCAAGAGCGTAATACTCACATTGAAGAGGTATCAACACACTATCGGCTGCCGTTAAAGAATTTACAGTCAAAAGTCCCAAAGATGGGGGGCAATCTATAATTATCACATCAAATTCTTCCTTTATGGACTCCAAACACCTTTTCAATCTTGTCTCTCTTGACAAAACAGTCACAAGCTCTATTTCCGCAGCAGTTAAATCTATCTTGCTTGGGATAATTGATAAATTCTCCACTTTAGTCTTAAACATTACATCTTTGACAGGGATGTTATCAATAATGACATT
The DNA here is from genome assembly GCA_022813675.1 of Deferribacteraceae bacterium V6Fe1. GTDB lineage: Bacteria > Chrysiogenota > Deferribacteres > Deferribacterales > Deferrivibrionaceae > Deferrivibrio > Deferrivibrio metallireducens. Next base: position 32,769 of record CP063375.1, read on the forward strand.
ATAGACGCTTTTCTCAAGCTCAGAAGGGATAAAACCCAACCCGCTAGTTGCATTCCCTTGGGGGTCCATATCAACTAACAGCACACGCGCCTCAGCAAAGGCCAAAGATGCCGCCAAATTTACACTCGTAGTAGTTTTACCTACTCCACCTTTTTGATTTGCTATCGCAATTATTTTACCCATAACTTTATACATTTAAAATATTAGTAATCAAAAATCAAGACAAAGAAATAATTTATATTATGTTTTTCAAAAACTATGCTGATTATCATTGCGTTGAAGCTGTTTTATTTTTAGCTCAACGCTGCCTGTTGCTCAACAAAACTATATCTTTTAACACATTTGACGTCTTTGCATCCATCCATCTTTTATAAAAATCTTTACCGTTTACCACCTGCGCAATTGCAGATAATGCTTTCAAATGAAAATTCCTCTCATCCATACTGCCGATGAGTATAAATACCACATTGATTTTCTTGTTGTCCTGAAAGATTACCCCTTTTCTGTTTCTTATAATTACAACATCAAAAATATTTTCCCCGTCAATTATTATATGAGGGATAGCAATATTTTCACCCAATACGCTAGTATATCTCTTCTCTTTTTCGCAAAGTAAGTCATATATCTTCCCTGCAGGAATATTAAGCCTGTTGCCTAATTTTTCCGACACCTCTTTATAAAGCTCTTCAAAAGTCATACTATCTTCAAAGTCAAACACAAGAGCTTTTTTCACCAATTTATCAAACCTATCCTCTTTAATCGCATCCCTTTCCTGTAAAATATTTCTAAGCTCCTTTTCAAGCTTTACACCTGCAAACTCTTTGTTTAAAACTCGTTCAATGACGTGCAATAATGCATACTCCTGCTTTCGCCTCTTTCTTCCATAGAATAAATATACAATCAAACTGATAATCACAAAGACTAATGTTGCCAAAATCGCATCTTTACCAAGCTCAAAAATAAGAAAAATGTATATAAAAATGCCAATAATCTGCAAATAGGGATAAAGAGGGGCTTTGTAATGGGGCTTATAGTTTGTCAGCCTACTTTCCCGCATAATTATAACGGACAAATTAGCAAGTATATAAGTTAAAATCAGTGAAGTAGAAGCTACTTCTACAAGTATGTTTAAATTTAGAAACAGCCCTGATATAATCAATAATCCCGTAATAGCTATCGACATAACTGGGGTTTTGTATTTCGAAGATACCTTTTCAAATATTTCCGGAAACATTTTATCTTTGCTTAAGGCATACGGATATCTTGAGGCTGACATAATACCGACATTTGATGCCGAAACAAACCCTATGAGTGCTGCTATGGAGAGCAATATCCTACCCTTTTTGCCCAAAACTGCAAAACCGGCATCTGAAATAGGGGTCATAGAGTGAACAAGGACATTACCTTTTAAAATTCCTACCGTTAAAAAAACTAATAATGTATAAAAAATACTGATTATTATCAGAGCTAAAATCATCCCCTTAGGCAAATGTTTGGCATCCTCAGCCTCTTCGGCCAAACTTGCAACTTTCAACAACCCTCCATAAGACACAAATACAAATCCTGCGGTAGACATAATACTACCTAAATCCCCTTTAAAAACAGTCGTAAAGTTAGTAATATCTACATATTCCATAGAATAAAAGACAAAAATTGTTAAGATTGTAAATAAAGTAAATACCAGAAATACTTGTATACTTCCTGCCTTTGTAACGCCCCTGTAATTAATTATCAAAAATATCACACATATTGCAGTGCCAATAATTCTCGGGTCAATTGATAAAAATAAAACAGCATAAGTTGATAAACCCACTAATGCAAAAGTAGTCTTGAAGATAAGGGAAAACCAACTTAATATTCCAGCTACAGTCCCCACTCCGGCACCAAGGCTTCTTGTTACAAAAAAATAGCCACCACCGGCTTTTGGCATTGCTGTCACAAGCTCGGAAATACTTAAAACACCCGGAATCGACATTAATCCTGCCAAAAAATAAGCCATTACCACAGAAGCACCGCATCTGCCATAAGCAACTCCCGGCAATAAAAATATCCCGGAGCTTACCATTGCACCTGCAGCGATACTGAATATATCGATAAATTTAAGCTCTTTTGCCAATTTCCCCATAAGTATTTATACAAGAAGAAATAATGCTTTTCAAGAAATGTTTGAAGATTAATAAAATGCTTACTTCAAAATCTACAAATCAGCTAATCCCTTTTAAAAACCTTACCAAGCTCTTTAAAAATATAATCCATATGCAGATTCATAGCATTATAAGCGGCTAAAGGCTTACCGTCTTTGATGGCATTAAATATTGCAGAGTGCTGGTTAAAAAGTTCTTCGTGGCTCCTTTCATCGGTGTACATTCTCGAGCGCACTTCATAACTTACCTTTTCAATCCATTCGTAAATATTGTTCATAATATGTATCAACAAAACATTATGGGTAGCATAACTGATGGTGGAGTGAAAGTTTGCATCTGAAATATATCCAATCTGCCCATAATCTTTTGCATCTTTCATTTCATTTAAATACTCTTGCATCTGCTCAATCTCTTTTTCATTAGCTCGCTCGGCTGCGGTATAAGCTGCCCAAGTTTCAAGAATACGCCTTACCTCCATCAAATCAAAGATGGCATTGTCCTTTCTCGTAAATTCCTCAAGAAAGCCATCAAAAGCTTCTGATGTAGCAACTTTCACATAAGTGCCATCCCCTTGAATTTGCTCCAAAAAGCCTTGAGCCTCAAGCTTTTGTAATGCTTCTCTAATAGATGGCCTGCTGACTCCAAGGGTTACAGCGAGCTCCCTTTCCGGCGGCAATTTTTCGCCTGGTTTCAATTTCCCTGTTAAAATTAACTCTTTAATTTGATCATATATTTCATCACTTATCTTTTTAGGCTTTATCTTTTTAAAAAGCATTGTTTTTAAGCTCCTTGGCATAATAAACTATCGGATGCTCTACCGTGGCCTGGCTACCGACTTCTACAATTGCATCAGTCAATTGCATAGCACAGCCAGGGCATGGAGTAAATATTTTTTTGACATTTTTACTTTTTACTTCCTCAGCCTTACTCATCCCCACAGCCTTTGAATCATCATATTTTTTCATATTAAAAGTCCCGCCAAAACCGCAGCAGCTTTGATTTTCAAGTACAACAAAATCCCCTTGAATATTTTCTTCCAAGTGTTTTTTCAAGTTAGCCTTTTTTGGACTTAGATAATGGCAAGGGGTATGAAGTGAAAATTTTTCGTCTAAATTCACGTCAAATTTTACATTCAATACTTCATCAAGAAACATCAAAATATCATAAAAATGCTTGTTAGGGCTTTTCTCTGTAACCTTTGGCCCCATTTCACTAAGAGCATACTGGCATGTAGGGCAGCAGGTAATCACATATTCGCAGTCTCTTTTATTTATGTCATCCAAATTTTCGTTAACCATTTTTTTATAAGTTTCAAGCTCACCAAGTGTTGCAGCAGGTATACCGCAGCATTTATTTACTTCTGGCACATAAACGCTCACACCAAAGTGGTTAAGGACACTTATTATCCCTTCCCCCCATTCGGGAAATATAAAATTTGCCGCACAGCCTGGATAGAAATAGACTTCCATCTTTTCATTTTGCGCCTTGTGAAACCCGCCGTGAGTCTTAGAAAAAGGTTTTTTTGCAATTTGCTTAACATTTCTTTTGGAGAATGACCCTAAAATTGGCTTGAAAATATCATTCTTTACCCTTTTGGCGCCAAACTTCATCCCTATATGCATCAAAGGTGCTATCTTTGCCAAAAGCTCGGGCTTTTCCATCACAATTTTTAAAATAGCCTTACCCCATGAGGGGAGCTTTTCTATTTTTCTCAAAACGGCTTTTGCTTTTAAAAATATCTCATCCGTCTTAACTCCGCTCGGACAATTTTCCTTACACCTGCCGCATAAGATACAATAATCAAGATGTTTTAAAATTTTTGTGGCATTTTCCAGCCTCCCTTCATACACGGACTCAATAAGGGAAATTTTACCCCTTGCAACTGTACTTTCAAGTAAATCTTTCTGATACAAAGGGCAATGTGCCTGACATGTGCCGCACTTCATACATTGCAGCACTAGCTCTTCTAACTCTTTCAGCTCTTTTATTAATTCATCCATTTATAACCCCATCTTATGCGGATTTAAAAGATTTTGCGGGTCAACCCCTTTTTTGAGCTTTTTCATATACTCTATAGTCCCACTACCTACTTCCATTTCGAGATATTTTGCCTTTGCAAACCCTACACCGTGCTCACCGCTCAAAGTCCCGTCAAGCTCAAGGGCTTTTGCAAATATCTCATCAATTGCCTTTTCAACCCTTACCATCTCCTCTTTATCCCTTTTATCCGTTAAAATTGTAGGGTGCAGATTCCCATCACCAGCATGTCCAAATGTACCGATAACAAGATTATATTTATTTTTAATGTCGTTAATTGCCTTCATCATTTCAGGTATTTTACTTCTGACAACAGTAGCATCCTCTAAAATCAAGGTTGGTTTAAGCCTCGCAAGGCTGCTTAAAGCCTTTCTTCTTGCTTCCCACAATTTATCTCTCTCTTGAGCAGTCTCAGCAACTTTAATGTTACCACCTAATTTTATACAGATATCTTTTACTGCTTCAAAGTCTTCCAAAACTTGAGCTTCGTGCCCGTCCAACTCAATTAACAAAAGAGCATCCGCATTAGTCGGCAAGCCTATCTTTGTGGCCTCTTCCACTGTTTTTATTGTAAAGCTATCTAACAACTCAAGAGTCGCTGGTAAAATTTTAGCAGCTATTATTTCAGAAACCGTTTCACATGCCTTGATTACGTCATCATAAATAACCAACATAGATTTGCTGAATTTTGGTTTAGGGATTAATTTTAGAACAAACTTTGTCATTATACCAAGCAAACCTTCCGAAGAAATCATTAAGCCTGGCAGATTAAGGCCTGTGACGAGCTTAACTGTCTTGCCTCCCCCTTTCACATAATTGCCATCCATATCGTAAAAATCAACACCCATCAAATAATCTTTGGTAACACCGTATTTTAGACCTCTCAACCCCCCGGCATTTTCAGCCACATTGCCACCTATCGTTGAGATATTCACACTACCCGGGTCAGGTGGGTAAAAAAGTCCCTTTTTTATGGCAGCATTAGCCAAATTAGCTGTCACAACACCTGCCTCGACAACAGCATACATGTCATTTTCGTTTATTTCCAAAATTTTATTAAGGCATGTAGTAAGCAGCACGCACCCTTTTTTAACAGGCACAGTCCCACCACTCAAATTAGTCCCTGCACCCCTTGTGACAATTGGGATATTTTCATCTTTACATATATTGATAATATATTTTATCTGCTCTTCATTTTGAGGCTTCACGACTATATCGGGCTGCACGGGCTCTGCAGAAAATGCGTCATAACTGTAGCACATCGTGTCTTCCGGCTCAGTAAAGCAATTGTTTTTACCTAAGATACTCTCAAACTTTTTTATCAGGGCATTATTAAGCATTATGCAACCTCACTTTTTATCAAACATACAACTACCAAAAATTGGTATTACCATTTTTAAATACATTCCAAAAGCATTCAAGTCAACATAAATCTGTAGTCTCCCCGTTTTTTTCATACTATATGGCATAGTGAACTTTTTGGGAACAAGAAATCTTCTATTGTCAGTTGTTTTAGTTTATTTTTCTTTCGTCGCCTGTGAAGATATAATGTCTTAACTCCAGCAAAAATATTTCTTACACCCCTTAAAAGTGTATAATAAATAAACTGAGGTCGTTTCTTCTTTTCGGGTTTTGAGGCAAGAACTACTTCTTCTCGTAATATTTCATCTTCATTAATATCAACCAGTACAGACCAAGCAAGCATTACTGCACCAAGCATTGACCTTATTGAATTAAAATTTCTTATTATTGATTTCTCTATGCCAAAGCCTTGCTTTTCAAATCTATAACTTTCTTCTACTCCCCAACGTCTATAATAGCCACGTATTCTCCTCTTAATTTCTTCTGATTTACTTAAATGTCCATTGGTTAAAAATATATGGGATTCTTTATTAAATTCTCCTTTATGTGATATTAGGGTGACAGGATATAATTTTGATTTAATTTCTATAAAGCATTTCAAATATCCATATCTAAAATGTTTTCCGTTTTTATATCTTCTATTTATAGATTTATTTAACTCTTCAATATTTACGCTTTTCCCTTTATAAATTAAATGACGGTTGGTCTTCATTCTCACAATAAAACTTAAACATTCTTTTAGGAAATAGCCAAGATAAGCTCCATTATCATAGCCCCTATCCATTACCCATAAGCCTTTTTTACCAACATTAGTTACAAAACTTTCTACACTTTTTAAGCCTTCTGTATTAGCACTCTTAAAATCTTTACTCTCTGTGCTGTACATCCCAAGATAAGCAGGATAAGTTTGATTACTTTTGTCATCAAATAAACTTATCTGATTCAAATAATAACCCTCGAGATATTTACCTGTGCTACCATCTCTCACTTTACAGGACTGCTCAAAATTATTAGCAAATAAATGGCTTATATCTCCATCATCAAGGGCTATTATTGTACTATCATCTACTTTAGTAGATGCTTGTGATAATAAATAATCATTAGCTAATTCAAGTAAATTAGTCTTACCCTCAAGATGATTAAACAAACGTTTCATAGTGTTTTTAAGTTTTATTTTCTCATTCAGGCTTCTTGATATTTCAGTAATGTTACAATTTCCTGTTATTAATACCCCTGATACTAGTTCCAGAATGAATTTACCATATGGTAGACTTACCTTACCTTCAAAGTTATGGACCATTACTCTAATTTTTCCCTTCACTTTTTTTAATAATTCAGTCATAATTAAACACCTCTTTTTGTTTGGTTGTTAGTTGTTTATGCAAATTCAACTATACCAGCGAAAAGAGGTACTTACAACTATTTTATTACAATTTCTTACATAAAACCAATCAGTTACATAATTCCATTAAAAAAACGGGGAGACTGCAAAACATAAATGTTAACAGAAAAAAGTTTCGGCAAACTAAGTGTTGACAATAACCAAACTTAGCAATTATATTGGTATAACCAATTTCATTGGAGTAAATTATGACTAATACAGAAGCCCTTTTGGAAAAATTCATAGAAAAAGCCGAAACAGAGCAGACGAGCTGTATTAAAATCGACAAAGAAGCATTTAAGAACATTTTAAGGGAGCAAAATTTTGATTTTGTAAATCTTAACACCCCATTTAAGTCGTTTAACAAAGGGTGTGAGTTTGATGAAGCTGGGATAAAAAATGCAATCGTTGGTGCTGATTTTGCCATTGCAGAAACAGGGACATCGGTTATAGACAGTACTGATGAAAAAATCAGATTGGCAACCACTTTGGCTGAAAATTTATTTATTGCACTCCACTCATCAAACATAGTGGCAAAGCTCGAAAATATAGTTTCCTATATGAACGAGAAAAACAGTGCAGATAATGCATACCTCGCATTCATTACTGGTCCCAGCAGGACAGCAGACATTGAAAGGGTCTTGACAATCGGTGTGCACGGACCTGTTTCACTTACTTGCTACATTATACAAGATTTGTAGGAGCAAAAAATGAAAATAAAGCAGGCAGTAAAAAAGAAATTAAACGACAAAATACTTTATACAAACCTTAAAAATTTTGCTTCCAATTATAAGCTATCAAGACAAAATGCTCTTTCAGGCCTGGACTTTCTCAAGCTTAGAAATGACATTTACAAGTCAAAAGATTTCAGCAAAGAAGAGATACTAGCTCTTTTTGAAGAATTCAAACAGCATGTGGAGAAATCCGGGTGCACGGTTTTACACGCAGAAGATGGACTAGCGGCTAACAGATTGATTACTCAAATATGCAAAAAACATAACGCAGAATATGTTGTTAAATCTAAATCGATGACAAGCGAAGAGATAAAGCTCAATCACTACCTCGAAAAGCAAGGGCTCAAACCGATTGAGACTGACTTGGGTGAATGGATTTTACAAATTGCAGGGGAGCATCCGTCACATATGGTTATGCCTGCAATACACAAGACAAGACAGCAGGTAGCAAAAATTTTTGAGAAACACACAGGGGAAAAAATTGACCCTGATGACATAGACAAAATGGTCAAAATTGCCAGAAAATATTTGAGAGAATATTATTTTAAAGCCACAGTCGGAATAACAGGAGCAAATATCGCAGTGGCATCCACAGGCACTATCGGCATAGTCACAAACGAAGGGAATGCAAGACTATCTTCCACTGTCCCGCCTGTGCATATAGTGCTGGTGGGATATGAAAAGCTTGTAAAAAATTTTTCAGATGCAATGAAGATTATACGGCTGCTACCAAAAAGTGCTACCGGACAAAACATAAGCACATACGTAACATGGATAAAAGGCTCAAATCCTTCATTTAAAAGCGATACAGGGAATAAACACACATACTATATATTTTTGGATAATGGCAGATTAAGCTTCTTTGAGCACCCATTTTTAAAGGACGCCTTAAAATGTATTCGGTGCGGCTCATGCGCAAACGTCTGCCCTGCCTATGAAATGGTTGGCGGCCACGTGTTCGGAGATATTTATATCGGTGCAATTGGGCTAATATTGACATCAATGCTGCATGATGAAAAAAAAGCCAAGGAGATACTGACTCTTTGCATCGGGTGTAAGGCATGCTCTTTCAACTGCCCTGCCGGGATAGATTTACAGTCTATTATCTCCGACTTAAATGTTTATATGGGTAAAAAATATTTTATTAATCCCGTCAAAAAGTTTGTTTACTCTGCTGTAATGAAAAATCCATCTGTTTTCAAAACTGCAATGAAGGCGGCTGCTTTTATCCAAAAACCTATGCTTACTGAAACAAAGGAAAATCTCAAAAATCTACCCTATATACCAAAAGAGCACAATTTTAGAAAATTACCTTCAATCAAAACAAAGACATTTAGTGAGCTTTTTAAAGAAAAAAAACTTGATGAATTTAAATCTTCCAAAAAGGTATTTTTCTACCCGGGGTGTGCAGTGGAATACTTTTTCCCCGAAATAGGGGTATCGATGGTAGAGCTTTTACAAAAAACGGGCTATCAAGTAGATATCCCTAAGACTCAAGTCTGTTGCGGTCTGCCTGCAATACACGCAGGGGACGGACAAAGCGGCAAAAAAACAATATTAAAAAACATAAAATATATGGGTAATCCTGATGAATATGAGGCATTTTTGGTTTTATGTCCAAGCTGCGGAATGGCGATAAAAGAAGATTTTAAAAAATATACCCTTGACTACATTGCAGAATTCAAAAAATCGGAAAAAATAGGCAAAAAGGTAATGTCATTTGCTAATTTCCTAAAAATACAAAATATCGGCTTTCAATGTGATGGAAACATAAAATATACCTATCACACCCCTTGCCATCAAGGCAGAGGATTAGGATTTATGCCGGAAGAATTTTTAAAGGAGATATTTGGTCAAAATTTTATCCCGTTAAAAGACAGTGATGTCTGTTGTGGCTTCGGAGGCTCATTTTCTGTGGATTATCCCGGAATTTCCTCAGGAATACTTGACAAAAAGATAGAAAATATCCTTAACACAAAAGCTGACTGTCTGCTAACCGACTGCCCAGGCTGTATAATGCAGATTGATGGCGGTCTCAAACAAAAAGGGATAAATGTCAAAGTGAAACATTTAAGTCAAATCTTGAATGACTTGAAAATGATAAAAAATTAACAAAAATATTTCGGTTACTTTATTTTTGTGTTAGACTATAATATAAATAATTAAGCAGGGTAACTGTTTGCAAAAGTTTATTATCAATTTATTCCTAACCGTTTTGTTTTTGCTATCCTTGGCAATAATGACATATTTCTATATTGACAAGCAGTCTTATGAGAATTTGATAAAAAACTACAACTCAAAAATTATTAGTGAGTTTGAGTCAGGCTATAAAAGCATCTATAATGTCTTTGAAAATACAAGCAAAACACTTTATTCTGCTTATATTACAAACAATGAAATACTTGAGATGCTGAATAAGGGGATGTATTTAAAAGAGGATGAAGATAAGTACAGAAAACTTTTAGAGGCAAAGTTTAGCAACATTTACGAAAAATTAAAAAAAATTGGCTTTACCCAAATCCATTTTCACACAAGTGACGGATATAGCTTTTTAAGAATGCATAATCCTAACAAACATGGTGACTACCTTGCTGATACCAGACCAACAATAAAGCAAATTATACATGAGCATAAGTATATTTCAGGCTATGAAGTAGGGGTGCACGAAGGTGGATTTAGATTTATTTTCCCGCTTTTTTACAATGATATTTATATCGGCAGTGTAGAAACAAGCGCCCCTATAGAAAATTATTTGAAATACCTTTCAAATGAGCTCAAAAGTCAATTTACTGTTATATATCATGGGGATGCACTCAAATCTATAGACAAATCTTTAATTGATAAAAAATTTAAAAAAATATCTGAAAGTAATGACCTTTACTTTGACATAAATTTGCCAAACAATATTCTCGATAAGGATGCATTGGAAGCTGTAAAAAAAGACCTTAATGAGCGCTACTCCCAAGAAAGGTCCTTTATCATAAATTTCGAAAAAGATAAAAATATGCATTCACTGATTTTTATCCCTTTAAGTGGAGTTGATGGTCGTCATATAGGACACATAGTAAAACATATAGACTCCCCCGAGCTTGGAGTAATCAAAAGGGATTTCTATTACAAAATAATCTCTTCCTCTACAATTTTTATTTTTATAACCATATTTATAATATTTGTAATATTAAAAAATAGAAAACTCTCAAAAGAGATTACTTTAAGAAAAAATATTCAAGAAAGATTGGAAGACGCTAATAAAAAGTTTGAAATAGTAATAAAAAGCAGCGGACAAATTATATATGACTACGACGTTGATACCGATGAAATAAATAGATTTGGAGCGATACAAGAAACACTCGGCTATAATGAAGAGGAGTTCGCATCCGGAATCTATGAAAATTTTAAACAGTTTTATCACCCCGAAGATATGGAAAATGTGAAAAAATTTATTGAAAAGCTTATTGCAACAAAAGGTAAAGGGCAAATTACTTATAGATTGAAAAGAAAGGATGGAAATTATTCGACCATTCAGGATGAATCAACATTTACTTATTTTGATAACAAACGTCATATATTCGGTGTAATGAAAGATATCACTGAAAAACTGGCAATGGAAGAACATTTAAAGCGTGCTCAGCAGTTAGAGGCTATTGGAATCCTTGCCGGTGGGATAGCTCACGACTTTAACAATTATTTGTCAGGTATTTACAACTACCTTGAAGTTTTAAAGCTCAGTTGTCAAGACCCAAAAATCGATGCAATTACAGAGAAAATACTCAAATCCTTTGATAGGGCAAAAAGCCTTACAAATCAGCTACTTACATTTTCAAAGGGGGGCGAGCCGGTTATAAAGATATTTAATGTAAAAAAATTAATCGAAAACATTGCAGATTTTGCATTGAGCGGCTCAAGCTTAAAGTATGAAATTACAAGCAGTGATGATTTGTTGTGTTGTCTGGGGGATGAAAACCAAATTGGACAAGTTATAGAAAATATCTTGATTAATGCCAGACAGGCGGTTGAATCAAGTGGCGAAATAAAAATCCAACTTAAAAATATCTCTAAACACGAGGCAATAAGCTTTTTTAATAATAAAAATCTTGAAAAGGACGCTTATATTTTAATTTCTATTTCTGATACCGGTAAAGGGATAAGTAAAGAAAATTTGGATAAAATCTTTCAGCCGTTTTTCACCACAAAATCTAAGGGGCACGGTCTTGGGCTTTCAATAGCTTACAATATTGTCAAAAAACACAACGGGGATATAATTGTAAACTCATCGCCAAATACCGGAACTACATTTTATGTCGCACTTGAGGCAACATATGAAAAATGTCAAAATATCGACGTAAAAATTGAGTCAAAACCTAAAAATAAGCTAAACATCCTTATAATGGATGACGAAGAAGAGATACTTGACTCCCTTTCACAACTCATAGACATCTTGGGATACAATGCCATCTGCGCAAAAAATGGCAATGAAGCCATTGAAATTTATAAAAGATATAAAGATCAAGGGGAAAAGATAGACTTATGCATTCTCGATGTTACCATAAAAGGCGGAATGGGTGGAAAAGAAACAATTGAAAATCTGCTCAAAATTGACAAAGATGCCAAAGCTATTGTCTCAAGCGGTTACTCGGATGATGAAATTATGGCACATCCTCAAAAATACGGATTTTGCGGCTCGTTGCAGAAACCTTTTAAAATTGAAGATATAACAAAAATGCTAAAAGATATATAAAACAAGTAACAATACCGTAAAATAATTGATACTTTGATTTATTACAAATTGACTTCTTTTCATTAATAAATTAATAATAAATATGAAATTAAATAAATATTCCGTCGTATTTGTGATGCTCTGTGCCACCCTTTTCTATGCGATTGCTGCCAATGAGATTTCAAAAACAATAATAATTTTTAATTTAACCACAATCACTGTAATATCCCTCATTGTGATCTCAGAGGATAGGAAAACCAAAAATTCAAACTTAGCAAAATTCATTGGCTATCTGAAAATCCCTATTGTTGTCCATAATCAAAATGGTGATATCATATTGACAAATGACACCGCCAAGTCGGTTATAGATGAAAAAAACATAAATGAATTAATTAATAACAAGTCCAATGAAGCTCAATCTCAAAAAATTGTCATTATAAAAACACAAAAAGGCTTAAAGAAATTCAATATAGATACGGTGGCTATTGAAAAGGATAAATCGCTAAGCTATTTTACGGATATTTCAGAGCTCAATGAACTAAAAAAACAAATTTATATGGCTCAAAATCAGGCTGCGATAGGACTTTTGACCTCCGGGCTGAGTCATGATTTCAAAAATATACTTCAAAATATAAACATTTATCTATCTTTAATAAAACAAAGTAAAAACTATGAAGATATAGCCGCATACTGCAATACTATAAAGCAGCTTGTGGATGACTCCAATTCATTTATAAAAAGTATTCTTGATCTTTCAAAAAACCAAAATAAAGAATTTGAAAAGATTAACTTAAACAATTTTTTAAAAGAAACCATGTCTATCATTGAAAAAACTTCAACCGTTAAGACAACTATTTCTTATATGAACTTTGCTACGGAAGTAAACATTACCACCATCCCTTCAATGCTCAGACAGATACTCATAAATCTTTCTCAAAATGCCCTTGAGGCTCTCAAAGATTCAGAGTCAGGCCTGATAAGTATTACTGTTGAAAAAATAAGTATTAAATTGATTGATTTTATTAGAATCGACTTAAAAGATAACGGTAAAGGGATAAAAAAAGAAGACCTCGATAAAATTTTCAGCCCATTTTATACTACTAACAAAATCTCTGGCACTGGGCTTGGCCTTACAATGGCAAAGATTCTTATAAAAGAGCTTGGAGGATTTATCGAGGCGGACAGCAAAATTGGAGAGTGGACATGTTTCTCAATATATCTGCCGATACGCTAAGAGCAAATTTCGATAGCTATATCAATACGGTTTTCAAGCATTCCCTTTTTTTAAAAAATTTCTTTAATAAATATAAATTATATAAAGAGATAGTCATTGAAAAGCTTATTAAGGAAAGGTCTGTAAAAGAAATTTTAGATGACTTTAAAAGTGTTGACTATTTAAATTTGAATGAAAATGAATTTCTAAGCTTTATCAGAAAAATTAAATATCAAGAATACCTTGTTATTGCCATTAAGGATTTGTGTTTATCTTGTCCCATAAAAGAGTTAACCGCTCATATCTCATCGTTTGCCAAGGCTGCCTTAGAAGTGGCATATGAGTATGCTCTCAACCAATTAAAACTTGAATACGGGAATCCTCTTGATGAAAATGGAAATGAGATCGGCTTTTGCGTACTTGCCCTTGGGAAATTCGGAGGATGGGAGCTGAATTTTAGCTCTGATATTGACATTATTTATGTTTATGAAACAGAAAAAGGGAATTGCAGCAAAGCTAACATATCTGTCCATGAGTTTTTCTGTAAACTCGGAGAAAAGATAAAATATCTTCTTAACGAAAGGACGGAAGACGGAATAGTATACAGGGTTGATTTAAGATTAAGACCAGACGGTGATATCGGGGATATAGCTCTCCCTTTGAGAAGCTATGAAATATATTATGAAACATACGGACAAAGCTGGGAAAGGATGATGCTACTAAAAGCTTTACCTGTAGCTGGAAGTGCGGAATTGGGCTTAAAGTTTCTTGATAGTGTGAAACCTTTTGTTTTCAGAAGAAGTATAGACACAAGACTGATAGATGACCTTATCAACATTAAATCAAAAATTAACAGCAGAGTAAAATTTAAAAAACAAGATAAAAATGTAAAATTGGGCTATGGCGGGATAAGAGAGATAGAGTTTGTTGTCCAGAGTACGCAAATATTATATTACCCTAAAGACAATAACATCTTTAATCGCAACACACTTACTTCCCTTGAGATATTTAAAGAGAAAAAAGTATTCCCTGACAAAGATATCGATGATTTGATAAAAAGTTACAACTTTTTAAGAAAGCTCGAGCACATGGCTCAAATAGAGCTTGAGCAGCAAACACATGTTGTCCCGGAAAAATCGGAAAATTATCAAAATTATCTCGAGAGGTGCGGTTTTAAAACCAAAGATGAATTTGAAAAAAAGTATACGGAAGTAACCTCAAGGGTAAACAGTATTTTCGAAAACATCTTAAAAAATGAGTCAGGTGACTCAAACGATTTGTTTCTATTTGACGAAGAATTGCAGCTTTCTGACATGGCAGCCATTTTAAAAGGTTTAAATATTAATAAACCTCAGGAGTGTGCCGAAATATTGGATAATATAATAAAAGGGAAAGGGAGAAAAAAGAGATTTGCAAAAGATAGAGAATTGCTAAAAAAAATATTAAGCCTTCTCGTAAAAGAGCTTGCCGATATAAAAGATCCGGTAGAAACTTTAAAAAATTTTGAAAGATTTTTTTCAGTCACCACTTCAATATATCTATTTTATGATATTTTTTCCGAGTCAGGCACATTTTTAAAGAAACTCGTAAATATTTTTTCCCTAAGTCCGTATCTTTCAAATACTATTATTCGAAATAACAATGTGCTTGATTACATTTACGACCCCAAACCATACAGTTACAACCACCATGAGCTTTGTGGCCAACTTTTCCAAATAGCTGAAAATGCCGGAAATATTGAGTATGAATATGAACTAATAAGAAGAGCACACCAAGAGCTTGTCTTTAATCTCGGATATGCTTACATAAATAAAGATGTAAACGTAATTCAGCTGACAACAAACCTTACAAACCTTGCAAAAGCCTGCATATGCCTGGCTTTAAGAAGGGAGTTTGATATCCTTAAGGAAAAGTATGGCAACCCTGCCATAAATGATAAATTTTGTGATTTCTTGGTCATAGGGATGGGGAAACTTGGAAGCTATGAAATGAGCTTTGGTTCTGACCTTGATATTATCGTACTTTATGAAGATAAAGGCTACACTGACGGAAAAATATCTATCACCAACCAAGAGTTCTACTCAAAGCTTATTCAAAGAGCAATTTCATATCTGAGCACTCAGACAGTGTTTGGATATTTATACAAAATAGATATGAGATTGCGTCCAAGCGGCTCTTCAGGGACGTTGGTAACGACATTGGACTCTTTTAGAGAATACCAAAAAAATAAAGCTATGTTGTGGGAAAAACAGGCACTTATTCGAGCCAGTGTAATCAATGAAGATTCTGCAATTTCCAATACTTTCAAAGAGATAAAAGATGAGACCCTTTACAGTGGTAGTATCACAAGCGAGCAAATCGAAGAAATATACGACATGAGACTCAGAATAGAAAGGGAAAAAGGCTCACCGGCCACAAAAAACGATATTAAATCAGGCTACGGAGGGTTGATTGATATTGAGTTTGCTGTTCAAATGCTGCTATTAAAATACGGTCATGCTTTTCCACAAATAAGAAAAACAAATACTCATAGTGCATTACATGAGCTGAAAAAAGCAGAGCTGATAAAAAGTAGAGATTTTTATGCACTTCACAACAGCTACTTATTTTTTAGAAATCTTGAAAATTTGATAAGAGTTTATAAAAACTCATCATCTTCGGTATTGCCCAAAGATGATGAAACCCTTGAAAAATTAAGTACATTTTTCGGTTATAAGCAAAATGGAGCAGAAAAGTTAATGAACGAATATCTCACGGCGAGAAAATCTGTCAGAGCGGCATTTAACAGGCTATTTGGCAAATGATTATGAATGAAGTTATTTTTATTCTTAATTATGAGTCATTTAAAGATAGACTCTTTGATATTGCACTCAAGGCAGCGCCTTACGCCGATAAGATTTGGTTTAGAATCAAGTCTGAAAGTACGGCTGTAATCTTCAAATTGGCAAAAGAGCTTAGAAATATTTTACCTGATAAGTATCTTATCCTCTCAGAGAGACCGGAAATAGCGCATATTTTAAACTATAATGCAGTTCATCTTAATCACACCTGTTCAAAACTGATTTGTCTAAAAAAGATATTTACCAAATTGGATTTTGGCTATTCTGCCCACACTATTGCTGAAATTAAAGAAAAACAAGAGTTTGATTACTTTACATTGAGTCCCATTTTTATGACAGATAAACCATACGAAGTAAAACCTTTAGGGGTAATAGATGTGAGTAGTATAAACAAAAAAATTTATGCGCTCGGTGGTATTAACATTTCAAACGTAAATAGCTTAAAAAATAAGGGATACTCAGGCATTGCCGGAATATCCCTTTATAAGTATATTGAAAGTATTAAAAAATAGTTGACTTAACCGTGAAAACCAAGTCTCTTTGAAATCTCCCTCGCATATTTCTGAACAACAGGGAGGATTTCATTATTCATCCTTTCATAGCTCATTCTACAAGCCGGGCCTGTAACACTAAGAGCTGCAACAGGGACACCCAAATAGTCCTTAACTGGGACAGCTATACATCTGACAGAATCTTCAAATTCTTCATCATCAAAAGCGTAGTCCTTTTCCGCTACAATTTTGAGATGTTTTTTAAGCTCAGGTAAAGATGTAATAGTATTGTCTGTATATCTCTTTAATCTTGCGCCCATGTAGACTTTGTTTATCTCCTCTTCTGAGGCATAGGCAAGCTGAATTTTACCAATAGCGGTGCAGTAAGCAGGCGCATCTTTGCCTACCCTGGAAACAATCCTTACTGTCTGGTCAGCCTCAACTATATCAAGATATATTACGGCACCTTCACGCAAAATACCTATATAAACAGACTCCTTTGTCTCAGCTACAATCTTTTCCATAAAAGGTTTTGCAAGCTTCAACAGCCCAAGCTTATTGACAAACTTCTGCCCAAGATTAAAAATCCCGATACCAAGCCTGTAGTTTTCGGTAAACTGATTTTGCTCGATATAGCCGCGAGACTCAAGAGTAGCAAGAAGTCTAAAAACGTTATTTTTATGCAGCCCCAAAGTCTTACTCAGCTCAGTCACTCCGTATTCTTCCCTCTTCTCTGAAGTCCTGAAAACTTCAAAAAGTTGAAGTGCATGATAAACCGACTGTACAAGTTTTACATTTTGTTTATTAGCCATTATTTCTCTCCATAACTATAATTTATAATCAATAAAATTTGTTAACAAAATATACCATCAAAATAGAACACTGTCAAATTTTAAATAGCATAAAATTGCAAAAATTTTAAAAAAATCTATTTTGCCTCGCACATCAATAAAATTTTTTAAAATGAGTGTTATAATTTAACATTACATATACAAATAAAGAATATATATCAAAAACCTTGCGAGCCTTACATTTAACATATATAATATATTTATGAAATATTCAAGGAGGCAAAAATGAATTATCCCATTTGGATAAGCGAAGCATTATCAGGAGCACAGCTAATTGCAATTATAGCTGTTTTTCACGTATTTATCTCGCATTTTGCAGTAGGTATGGGGCTGTATGTTGTATTAACTGAAAAGATTGCCATCAAATCAGGCAACTTAGAAGAAAAAGTATTTGTAAAAAAGAGCAGTGCGCTAATTCTGCTGATTTCTGCAGTGTTAGGAGCACTCACCGGCGTAGGGATATGGTTTAGCATAGCTCTTGTGTCCCCCGCCGGAACAGCTGCCTTAATACATATTTTCGTATGGGGGTGGGCAACCGAGTGGATATTCTTTGTCCTTGAAATATTTGCTATCCTTGCTTACTACTACACATGGAATAAGGTTTCCGACAGTACACACGTCTTTTTAGGATGGCTATATTTTATCGGAGCATGGATGAGTCTTGCTATCATAGCCGGAATTATTGCATTTCAATTAACTCCTGGCACTTACCTTGAGGATAAAAGCTTCTGGGGGGCATTTTTCAATCCCACTTACTTCCCTTCTGTTGTAGGAAGAACAGGAATATCTTTTGTTTTGGCAGGGATATATGCCACACTTGTGCTTTCATTTACCAAAAATAAAGAGATAAAGGTAAAATATGGCAGATTTACGGGATATTTTATAATTGCGGGAGCTGTCCTAACATTTTTGGGGATGTATTGGTGGGTACAGGCAATACCTGAAGAGGTTAGAGAGCAATTCTTAGGCGGCAATGAGATTTTATCAAGCTTCTACAATAACTCTATTTACCTTACGATAGCCCTTATAGTCCTTGCAGCCATTTTCACGCTCGCTATTCCAAAATACATGAATATTGCATTTGCATTAGTCCTTCTCATATTAGGTCAGGCTAGTTTTGGCTATTATGAATTTACAAGAGAAAGGGTCAGAAAGCCTTATGTAATTAGAGATTTTATGTACTCTAACGGCATATTGAAAAATGAAGTGGAAAAGATTAAACAGGTAGGTTTTTTAAATTACGATAAATGGGCTACCGTAGGACAGCCAAACGACGAAATCGGTAAAGGACGAAGGATATACAACTCTCAATGCAGAATCTGCCATATGCCGCAAGGTTTTAACGAAATGTATTCCAAGGTGGAGGGGCTCACAGCTGAAGACCTTTACGGTATGCTTGACGATTTGGATGCCAATCCGCTTATGCCTCCTTTTGCAGGAAACGATGCAGACAAACAGGCTCTTTCAAAATATCTCGAAAAAATAGGTCAAGGGGGTAAATAATGGAAAATATATTAATTCCTGCTTTCTCATCTGTTCCTTTATCTTCACCAACCTGGCTGTTTGTATTTTTTCTCGTATTCACTTTCTTTTTGCACATTCTGTTTGTAAACCTTACCCTTGGCGGGACAATTCTGCTTTTGGTATCAAAATACATCAGCAAAGTTTTTGGAAACAACACATATGACGAAATAGCCGAAGAGATAGGCTACCTTAATACATTCAACATATCTTTTGCAGTCACCTTAGGTGTAGCACCTTTACTTTTTTTACAAACTATGTATGAAAACTTCTTTTACACATCATCAATTCTACTGTCTTGGAAATGGCTTTTTGTCCTTGCAGCCATTATTTTCGCATATTATTTTTACTACCTCTACAAATTTAAGCCTTGGTATATTAAATTTTCCGGAGGGAAAGGGATAATTTTCATAGTTTTTGCAGCAATTATGTTTCTCTATGTTGCACTTATATTTGTGACAAATACTACCCTCTCAATGCAGCCGGAGCTTTGGGCGGAAGTATATACGGGCAAAATTTCCGCTTTCAGTGTCAAAACATTGGTGCCAAGGCTTATTCATTTTGTATTAGCAGCGATAGCTTTTAGCGGGTTATTTCTTATGGTGTATTCAAAATTCAGAAAAAACTACTCGGCAACGCTTAAAGACACAATGTATAATTTCGGGAAAAAAGCATTTTTCTACACAACATTAGCTCAAATCATAGTCGGCATTTGGTTTCTATTCTCTCATGAAAAAGATATCTATATGCTTCTCATGGGGAAAAATATTGTCGGAACACTCTTCTTGTTAATCTCAATAGTTCTTACAGTTTTTGCCCTTTTTTATGTATACAAAAACAAAGAAAATATTTTTACACTTAGCGCTCTTGTACTTTTAATCATAGCCTCAATGGTAATAGTAAGAAGAGTCGTTGAAACGGGCTTTTTTGAAAAATACTTTAAATTAAGTGAGTTAAACGCCGAGCCATATTGGGGGATTTTTGCAATTTTTGCTATACTTTTGGTCTCGCTTTTAGTTGTAATATATTATTCGCTCAAAAGAATTGTCAAAGATATGAAAAACAAAGCGGGGGCTTAGCTTCCGCTTGCTCTAAAAATGTCCCACGGCCACTCTTTTGGCAGACCTACACTAAAAGTCATTTTTTCTTTTTTTATGGGGTGGACAAGCTCCACCTCTTTATGAATCAGTGCTATTTTGTTTTTACCATATTTGGTTTTACTGCCATATTTGACATCCCCCACCACAGGGTTTCCGATATATGAAAACTGCCCTCTTATCTGATGATATCTGCCTGTTAAAAGCTTTATCTTTACAAGACTCACCCCTTTTGCTCTTCCCAAAACCTCATATTCAAGTTCGCACTTTTTATAGCCATCTTTTTGAATTTCAGAAATCTCCGTCCTAAAGTCATTATGTTTAAGGTAATGAACCAACTTGCCTTTCAGATCTTTTAAACTACCCTCAACTACAGCAAAATATGTTTTATCAAATTCACCCTTTTTAATACTTTCATTCAATCTCTTTAACGCTTTTTCTGTTTTTGCCAAAACCACTATACCGCCGGTCATCAAATCTAATCTATGAACAGCATGCAAAAAAACATTGCCTGGCTTATCATATTTTTTCTTTAACCATTCTTTCACTTGGTCTTCCAAATTATCAAAATGCTCTAAGGACTTTTGGGTGGCAACCCCAAAAGGTTTGTATGCTACTATTAAATGATTGTCATAATATATAATTTTCATTTTGAAAGCCAGTAAGAAACTGCTCCTGAAGGTATTGGAAGTGTATCAGAACTTATCAAAAGCTCATGACTATTAAAGCTGCCTTTCTTAGTACCTATGTAAGAGAAAAGTATATTTTCCAACACTTTTGGCGTAAATCCGGGGGTATGGCAAGAAAGAATAACATATCTACAATTATCGGACATAAGCTGAACAACAAGCTCCATAATTTTACCCATATCCTTTTCTATTTTGAATACTTCACCTTTGCTCCCTCTGCCAAAAGTCGGCGGGTCCATCACAAAGCCGTCATATTTGTTTCCTCGTTTTACTTCTCTCTTTAAGAATTTAATAACATCATCCGTAATCCATCTTACCCTGTTTATATCAAGCCTATTTAAATTTAAATTTACATTCTCTTTCGCCCAGTCATTTATCTTTTGAGAAGCATCCACATGTGTAACAACAGCACCGACAGCAATTCCTGCTATTGTCGCACCACCGGTATAGCCGAATAAATTTAAAATTTTATCATCTTTTTTTGAGTTTTTCTCAATCAGCTTCCACGTAGAAATATGCTCCGGGAAAATACCGATATGCCCAAAGTCCGTAAATTTTAGTTTGAAAAGATAATTGTGATATTTAACAATCTTATGTTCGACTCTCTTGCCGCTAAACTGCCAAATATTCTTTTCACCTCTGTCAAAAGTGGCACCTGCACTGCTCCATACTTTACTATCTTTTCCTTTTGGCCAAAATGCTTGAGCGCAAGGCCTATCTATTATCAAATCTCCAAGCTGTTCAAGTTTTCTCTCTTCCCCTGAATCCAAAACTTTATAAATATTTTCCATACATACCCTTCTGTAATTTTTTCAACAACTTCTAACATGTAATGAGTCAATGGGCAAATAATTTTTATTTTATTTGCATTATTGTGTAAACAACAAACACTATAAAAACAAACTGTATCGTGGTTTAAAACTATTTAGTTGATTTCATAGATTAAACATTTTATCATGCTTGAAATGAGGTGATATATGAAAAAAATAATAATCATTGCTCTTATCGTTCAATTATTTTACGGATGCATGAAAAATGTAAATAATGCCAACTATTCCGACATTGTCTTTAACCCTCAAAACAGTTTTTCCAGAGAATTGAAAGCGAAATACACAGACGAATTGAATCAGATAGCTCAAAAACTATCTGAGTATGGACTAAAAGTCCAACAGGACGGTTTAGGATTTACTAAAGGCTCTACATGCAAAGATTGTATTTATGATGAAGGTGATTTTTGGATGTTTATCTCCCTTGAGCATGCTTCTGTGGATGCGCAGAAAAACATAAATATCAAAATCAGAGGGATTAATGTCGCCCAAAAAATTGTAAAGGACACCTTTTTTGCACTAAAGGATATCGATTTAAACAAACTTTTGGCGGAAAAAAGTTTTAAGGGCTTTTTAATAAGCGGGACTTACGGAATATATGAAAACATTAACGAAAGAATCAAACCCAAAAATTATGAAACAGTGGATGTGTATATCCCTAAAAATACGCTTATTCAATACAAAAGCAACAACCTAAATCTAAATGAAATTTTAAATTACTCAAAAGGTTATGCAGCAAAATTTGGCAGCCAAAATTACGAAAAAGTATTTTAAAAAAGAAGGCCTTATCGGCCTTCTTTCATAATTTTAAACAAATCTATCGGGGTCACTCCGATTTGAGCAGCCATATCCTTCATTAAACTTTTTTCATCAAATTTTATCCCCGCCTTTTCGAGGTTGGCAAAAGCCGAATCTTTATCAAGACCATATTCATTGATTACACTTAAAATACTCTTTTTGCCCAATCCTGAGCCTTCGGCAGGTATCTTCTCTTCAATCTTAGAAATTTCAGGTTTTACTTCATCTACATCTGCCTCAATTTTGGCATCTTTAATTAAAAGGTAAATATCTTGGGGAGTTTTGTTATTTTTATTGGCAATCTGCAACAAAGTTTCATTTTCATTGTCATATTTAATGGCATTTTTATTTAAAATTTCTTTTACCTTTTTAATATCCAAGCCCATTTTTTTAGCAAAATTTTTAAGCCCTACAAGCTCAGCATGCCCAAAAGGTGGTTCGCCATATTTGTCAGCCCAATAGTCATCCACATCGGACTGCCATATATAAAGGTCGCTAAAAGGGGAAGTTTTATAATATGCACCCATAAAAACAGCCGCAGTTATTATTAAAGCTACAACGAAATTCGGCGTAAACAATACAAAATTTTTAGCTTTGTTTTTCAAATACTGCATTATAGCTTTCCAGTTAAGATAGATATGTAAAATTGAAAAGATAAGAAATAACAGAGACGTTGCAGTGTGTAGCTCGCCGTACTGACTTTTGGTAAGTCCCAAAAGTTGCCACCCTCCCCAATATGCAACCCTCCCTTCAGGTACTATGATTAGAATAAGACCGGTGTAACACATAACTAAAAACGACAACAACGTTGTCAAAGATACAATTTTTCTAAAACTCATACTTAACGCCTCCTTAAATTAGTTAACCTGAAAATGAGCAAAACCTATACCAAATATCATACTTTGAATTTATCACAGTTTTTATATATTGGCCGTATAAATTTTACACAATAAGTAACAAAGTTACACACAAAATTATAGCTTTATTTAGCTTAATAAGCTATTATTTTAACATGAAATCAGCTTTAAATAGGATGCTAACATCTTTTTTACTTTCCGTGCATTATTTTAATAAAAACAACCTTATTCTCAATGCAGGCGCACTTACATTTTACTTTATTATATCTCTCGTCCCCGTATTTTTGCTGATTCTGACAATCTCAAACATTATTGCCATCTCAAACGAAGAAATTATTTTCAATATCCTCAACTCAATGAAAAATCTAAATGAAGAAGCTATTTCATTTTTTTATAAAATAATTGCCAATTCTAAAAATATAAATATTTTCTCTTTTGGGATTTCGGGCATTGTCTCAATTTTGTTAACATCTTTGTTATTTTCAAAAAGTCTGAACATCTCTTTTGTAAAAATTATGGACATAAAGCAGAAAAAAATAGCGGGGATATTAGTCCCTTTCTTGCTAAATATATCAGGACTTGCAATCTTATTGACTGCACTTTTTCTAAAAGTCGGACTTTTACTCGTCCATAAATTACTTTTTAAATATGTAAATATTGATTTGGGCTATATCGTCACAATCTTAACCAACCTTCTTTTAGCACCTAAACTACTGGTCTTTATAATAATTTTTCTCAGTTATTATTTCTTGTCCGGCAGAAAATTTTCATTTAAAATCTCATTTTTTATGGCCGTGTTATTCTCATTTACGGTTTATCTGCTTAACAGGCTTTATTTTGTCTTTATAAGCATAAATTACTATAAGGCAATCTATGGGCAAATAGGGCTATTAATTTTTAGCCTTTACTGGCTCTATTTTATATTTATTTTCTATCTATTTTTTGTGCAGTTTGGAGCTTGTCTGACAGATTTCAAAATTTATACTACCAAATTTTGGATACAAAAGGGGAGAAAATTAAACAAACTATACAATAAGATTTTTCCAAAAAACTTGGATGAAAATTTTTTGTCGATAGAAGATAAAGAAGACATCTTAAAACTTAAAGAAAACAGTTTTTTAATAGTCGAAGGATATATTAAGATTAAATATAATGGTAAGACAATACTCAAACAAGCCGGAGATGTGGTAAAAATCGACAATGACAATATAGATAAAGTTGCAGATATCGCAAATTTGCAGGTTATCTGCTTATAGGATTAAAGCACTTATAATTATTTTCAAATATAGGTTTTCTACTACCGCAAATCTCAAGTTTTCTTGGACATCTGTCATAGAAAATACACTTGTTATCATAAATATCGGTATTATACGTAATTTCACCGGGGATTGTTGTCAACATATCCTTCTTATCTTCGAGCGTAGGGATACAGCTATTTAAGAGCTCAGTATAAGGATGTCTGAATTTTTTTATTTTCAAATCTTTCTTGCTAACTATTTCCAACACTTCTCCTGCATAAATCACCGCAACCCTGTCTGCAATATTACTAATCAGATTAAGGTCATGAGTTATAAAAAGTATACTTAAATCATAAGTGTCATTAAGATTTTTCAACAAATTTATAATACTTGGCTGCACGGTGACATCAAGAGCAGTGGTAGGCTCATCTGCTATTAAAATTTCCGGATTGGTAGCAAGGGCAAGCGCTATCATTACCCTCTGATTCATCCCACCGCTTAAATTGTGGGGATAACTGTCAAGACGCTGCTCAGGCTGGTCAATTTCGACCTTTTTAAGCAACTCTATTGCAATCTTCTTTGCTTCGGCTTTATTTATATGGGGATTTGAATTTCTTATGGTTTCGATTATTTGATTTTTGATTGTAAAAACGGGATTGAGGCAAGATGCAGGGTTTTGAAAAATCATGGAAATCTTTTTGCCACGGAACATATGGACATTCTTTTTATCAATTACTGTGCCATCAAAAATTATATCTCCCGATACTTTTTTAATAGGAAAAGCAGTCAGCCCCAAAACAGTTTTCCCGAGGACGGTTTTCCCGCTTCCCGATTCACCCACAAGACCTAAAATCTCACCACCATCAATAGTCAGGGAAATATTTCTCAAAATATGAATTCTTTTATTGATATTTTCCAAAATTACATTTAAATTTCTTACTTCCAACATAGCAGAAAATAATATTTGAAAAAAATAAGAATGTCCATAGATTAAATTACATGACAAAAGCACTGATTTTTAATGATATATTTATAAATAACAATAAATTGGCAAAAATTTTGTCACCTTATTTTGAGTTTGAAATTTATGATAGACAAGAAAATATAAACCGCTTCCAGTGTCTAATTGGAATTGGAAGCGGTTGTTTCCAACTACTTGAAAAAGCCGAACAAAATAAATTTAAAAAGGATATCTTTCTGATTTCATGCTATCTTGATTTTGACAGGTTTTTGCATTGGACACCGCAAGCAAGCCACGAAGAAATTGCCCTGAAGATAGGTATTGATAATGATATTGTTGACAAAAACTACTGTTTATCAAAGCTTGCGGGAAGAAAGTATTTTCTTGATAAGGATAAATTTAAATGCAGATTTCATTTAATTTATAGCCTTGATAACAAGATGTTTGACACAAACGATGCATTGAAGATTGTAGATTTAATAGATTATCCAAGACTGCACGTCTTTGAAGAAGGCGGGTTTGCACCTATATTAAAATTTCCGGAGTATATCTCAAATCTAATTTCCGGGGAGTGTAAAGAATGATTCCTGACAGTGTAAGGGAAGAAATTTTAGAAAGAGTAAACATATTGGAGCTTATTGGTCAATATGTGGAGCTTAAAAAAAGCGGCAAAAACTACATGGGGTTATGCCCGTTTCACCATGAAAAAACACCCTCTTTCAGTGTCAGTGAAGACAAAGGTTTGTTTCATTGTTTTGGGTGCGGAGCATCCGGAAATTCCATAGGATTTATAATGAAAATTCATAATTTTGATTTTGTCGAAGCCCTGGAATTTTTGGGTGAAAAATATGGAATAGAAGTCAGAAAAGAAGAGGTAAAAGGGAAAAAAGAGTTTCTAAGCATAAATGAATTCATCGTCAAAGAGGCAAAAAAGGCACTTTTTAGCTCAAAGAATAAAGTTGCACTTGATTATCTGCTTGGGAGAAATTTTAACACAGACACCATAGATGAATTTGACATCGGTTACATCCCTGAAGATTTTAACATAAATTACCTTTTAAAAAATTTTTCAAAAAATGAACTGTTTGACAGCGGAAACTTCTTTAGTAAGCAGGGGGCTTTGAAATTAAGATTTGAAGGAAGATTAATAATTCCCATAAAAAACGAATCAGGAAAAGTTGTGGGATTTTCAGGCAGAAGTCTTGATGGCACTATGCCAAAATATGTCAACTCTCCCGAGTCAAAGTTTTTTAAAAAGAGGGAGCTGCTTTATAACCTAAATCTTGCCAAGCAACATATAAAAGAAAAAAATCAGTCAATCATAGTAGAGGGCTTTTTTGATGTAATAAGGCTTTATAAACATGGCTTTAAAAATGTGGTTTCCCCTATGGGGACCTCCTTTACAAAGGAGCAGACGGCAATTTTAAAGAGATTCTCAGACGAAGGGGTAATAATATTTGATGGGGATGATGCGGGCATAAATGCCTCATTCAGAGCAATAGATAACTGTATCGCGTCTAATTTTTTTCCAAATGTAGTGTTTTTGCCAAAAGGGGAAGACCCTGACTCTATGCTTGATAAAAATGAAGATGAATTCAAAAAACTATTGCAAAAAAAGAAAGATATCCTAATTTTCCTTTTTACGCAAATGTATAAAAAATCGATAACAAATAACCAAAGAAGGCAAAATTTAATGGATTTATACAAAAAGATTCAAAAGATAAATGACCCTTACAATCGCAATCACTACGAAGAAGAGTTGGCCAAAGTATTCAATATTGACAAAAGTATTCTTGAAGCCGAAGTAAAATCAAAACCATTGTTCAAAAAACAAAGTGACCCTAAAAATAGTAATATGTCATATATTTGCGAAGAAGAATTTATAACCTCACTTTTTAATCTTTCAGAGGATATTATTGATAACCTCATTAGCGACATTACTGAAGAAATGTTTGCAAATCAAAAAAATCGAATTATTTTTAAAAAAGTTGTTGAAATTTTGCACAAAGATGGTAATATCGCTGTTCTTTTCAATGATATTGAACACGGGGAAATATTAGCCAACATGACTGCGAGAATGGACAGTAATACTGATTCCTACAAAAGTGCTTTGATAAATAAATATAAAATAATTAACAACTTTCTTGACCGTGAACGAAAGAGACTTATTAACCACCTTTCTACAAACAAATTGGATGAAAAAGAGTCAATTAAAATTCTTAAAGACATACAAGATATCTTGGCAAGACAAAAACACGTAAATGCCAAACTTTCGGAGGTTTAACTTATGGCAAAAAAGATTAAAATCCCTGAAGTAAAACAATTAATAGCTTTAGGGAAAGAGAACGGATTTATAACTTTTGATGAAATTAATGAAATTTTACCTGAAGATGTATTAACCTCTGAGCTTTTGGATGAAGTAATGATGCTTCTTGCACAGCTTAAAATTGATGTAATTGACAACAAAAATAAAAAAAGCTCCATATTTACACCTCCGGATGAAGATGATGAGGATGCTGACTCAGATTTGGTAAGCGACGATGAAGAAGTTGAAAAAGAATCTCTTGCCACCGATGACCCGGTAAGGCTTTACTTAAGAGAAATGGGAAATATCCCACTGTTAAGCAGAGAGGAAGAGGTAGAAGTCGCCAAAGAAATAGAAGAAGGGCAAAAAAAGGTAATAAAAAGTGTTTTATCCTTTCCGATGACTGCCCAAGAGATTATGGACATAGCTGAAAACATTAAAAACGGCGAAATGAGATTGAAAGACATTATAAACCTTGATGACGATTTGGATTTGGAAAGCTCTGATATAGATTTTGAAGAGATGGAAGAGGACGAAATTAAGCTTTACAAGGATGAAAAAGAGGCTCAGATAAGGGCTCAATATGTCACTATATTAGAAGATATAGTGGAAAAGCTTAGAGCCAATATGACAAAAATCAAAAAAATGAAATCATCAAATATCAGTATCGACAATATACTTACATTAAAACAAGAAGTAAATGAAACCATAGAGGAGATTGCAACTAACCTATTAAATATTAAAGTAAATTATAATAGAATATGCGAAATAGCCAATCAAATAAAATCTACCTATGAAGATATAAAAGATGCAGAATCTTCAGCGGTCAGAGTTTTAAGTATATTAAAATTCTCAAAAGATGAAGATATTACTGAAATAACTACCGAAGCCGCGCAAGAAAAAGCGAAAAGCATGGGGCTTTCAAAAAGAGATACTGACCTTCTTTTGAAAAAATTGGACGAATCGAAAAAGACCATAGAAAACAAACTGAAAAGTCTTGGCTTTGATAAGACAGAGCTTGAAGTGATTTATGAAAGCCTTATAGAAGGTGAAAGAGATGCCGCTGAGGCAAAATCAAAATTAATCGAAGCAAATTTGAGATTGGTTGTAAGCATTGCCAAAAAATATACTAACAGAGGGCTGCAATTTTTAGACCTGATACAGGAAGGAAATATCGGCCTTATGAAAGCGGTTGAAAAGTTTGAGTATCAGAGAGGTTATAAATTTTCCACATATGCTACATGGTGGATAAGACAAGCTATCACAAGGGCTATAGCAGATCAAGCAAGGACTATCAGAATACCGGTTCATATGATTGAAACCATCAATAAAATGCTTAAAATACAAAGACAGCTTCATATCGAGACAGGTAGAGAACCAACCCCTGAAGAGATTGCAGAAAAGATGGAGATACCGGTTGATAAGGTTAAAAAAGTTTTAAAAATTGCTAAAGAACCTGTATCCCTTGAAACCCCTATTGGTGAAGATGAAGATAGTAATCTTGGGGACTTTATTGAAGACAAAAAAGCAAAAAATCCTCTTGATGAAGTTACATACTTGAAACTAAAAGAAAATACAAAACATATATTAGACACTCTGTCGCCAAGAGAAGCAAGTGTATTAAGGCTTAGATTTGGTATAGACTGCCCGTCTGACCACACTCTTGAAGAGGTAGGAAAAAGATTTAACGTAACAAGGGAAAGGATAAGACAGATTGAGGCAAAGGCTCTTAGAAAGCTTAGACACCCTACAAGAAGCAGAATATTAAAGACTTTCTTTGAGTAGAGTAAGTTTTTGTAATTTGGTTTAAAAAATGTTATAATTTAGAGAAAAATTAGTTGACAATTATAAAAAAAATATTAATATAACACTCCGTTTTTCGGAAGGGCCAATAGCTCAGTTGGCTAGAGCCACCGGCTCATAACCGGTAGGTCCCAGGTTCGATTCCTGGTTGGCCCATTTTTTGAGTCACAATTAAAGTCGACTCATTTTGGATTGATATGTCAGTTGATATTATAAATATATTAAATTTCTTTGAAAAAAGTTTCTCGGATATTACAAGACAGTATGAATGGGATAACAGTAATCGACAGATTATTGTTGATTACGGCAAGGTCAAAAAAGTTGCTTTGGCTTTAGACCCTACTAAACAGGTAATTAAAAAAGCAATAGATAAGGGGTGTGAGTTGCTTATAACTCATCACCCCCTTTTTTTTGGCAAAATCAACTCGATAACAAAAGGTAACTTACTTTCCGACAAAATAATTGTTGCCATTCAAAACAAGCTTAATATAGCCTCATACCATACAAACCTCGACTTGGCTGATTTCAGTCTAAACGATTATCTTGCAGAAAAACTGGATGCACAAGTGATAGATGGGTTTATAAAAGAAGGGAGTGAAAAATATTATAAATTTGTCGTTTATACTCCTGTAGGCTACGAAAATAGAATAATCGAAGCATTTGACTTATCAGGCGCAGGGCATATTGGGAATTATAAAAAATGTACATTTTCAACAATCGGCACTGGGACATTTGAGCCGGGTGATAATACAAAGCCTTTTATAGGGGAGCACGGTGTTTTTG
This sequence comes from Deferribacteraceae bacterium V6Fe1, assembly GCA_022813675.1. Lineage (GTDB taxonomy): Bacteria > Chrysiogenota > Deferribacteres > Deferribacterales > Deferrivibrionaceae > Deferrivibrio > Deferrivibrio metallireducens. The sequence goes on from CP063375.1 coordinate 63,418, forward strand.
AAGAGGTAAAGGAAGCACGAATTGAGACAATAGTCCCTGAAAAAAACTTAAGCAGACTTGTCAAAAACGTTATCAATGCCCACCCTTACGAAGAAGTTGCATATGATATTTATCCTATAGAAATCAGTAAAACTTACAGCCTTGGAAGGGTATGCAAACTCAGCAATAAAACTGATTTGAAGAGCTTTATCGGTCATATTTCTCAAAAATTGGACTGTGAAATTAAATACAATTTTTTTGACGACAACTTAATTTTTGACGAATTTGCCGTAGTGACAGGTAGCGGAGCATCACTTTGGAAACATTGCAAACAAAAAGGTATAAAGGTATTTTTGACAGGAGATTTAAAGCACCATGATGCACTCGACGCAAAGGAGGAAGGGGTTGTAATACTTGATGCAGGGCACTATTCTACTGAAAAAATATTTATGGAATACATACAAAAGGTATTAGAAACGAAATTTGGAATAGAAGTTATAATAATCGATGAAGAAGAAAGCATAAAAATTTGGAGGTAGGTATGCTACAAGAGCTTGAAAATTTAAGAATTTTACAAAAGATTGACAATCAAATCAATGATATAGAGGTATTTTTATCCGTTGTCCCTAAATCTATCCTTGATTTGCAACAAGCATTTGAAGAAAAAAACAGTAAGTTTGAAGAGATCAACAATCAGATGGTTTCTACAAAAGAGGAAAAATTGATATCAGAAAAGGAGTACGAAGAGAAAAAGAGTCTTCTCTCAAACGCTCAAAAAAAGCTCTCAACCGTAAAAAATAACAAGGAATATGAAGCTGTATTAAAAGAGCTTGATACCCTTAAAAAAGAGATAAACAATCTTGAGTATAAAGTATTGGAATTATCTGATAACCTTGAAAAATATACAAAAGAAACAGAAGAGCTAAAAGTAGAGGTATCCAAAATAGAAGAAGAGCTTAATAAACTAAAAACTGAAAAAGACGAAGCAAACAAAGACAAAATCAATGAGCTGAGCAAACTCAAAGAAGAAAGGGATGAAGCGGCAGGAAAAATAAAGAAGCAACTTTTGTCAAAATATGAAACTATCAGAAAAGTAAGAAATAACCTTGCAATCGTCCGTGTAGAAAATGAAACATGCACAGGATGTTACATGAAAGTACCACCTCAACTTTTTGTTGAAGTAAAGAAAAATACAAATATTCAACAGTGTCCTAACTGTCAAAGATTTTTATATTATATTGAAGAAAGCGAATAATAGTGAAGTACAAAATTTTTTCTGACGGCGCATCAAGTGGCAACCCTGGGCCTGCGGGGTGCGGATACGTTATTTATGACGAAAATGGCAATATAGTTGTTGATGAATCAAGACCGCTTGGTATAGCCACGAATAATGTAGCCGAATATTCAGGACTTTTATACGCTCTTCAAAAGGTATTGACATTTAACCCCGAATCTATTGAAATTTACCTTGACTCTGAGCTCATTGTTAAACAAATTAAAGGGGAATATAAAGTTAAAAACCTTGTACTAAAAGAGTATTACGATAAGGTAAATCATTTGCTAAAAAACCTGAAATATGAAATAAAACATATCCCAAGGGAAATGAACAAGTATGCTGACAAACTTGCTAAAAATGCTTGCGAGGTAAGTATTTAAATGATTCCCATTTTACTCTTGTCAAACAATATTGACGAGATAAAGACAGTTTCAAAGATATGTCAAAATAATGAGTTAATGTTTATCTTTGTTGATAATGAAGAACAATTTAGAAATATACTCTTAAATGAAAAAATTATAGTTTCTATAGTCAGCTCTTCATTAAGTAAAGACCCTAAAAAATTAATTGAAGACTTGAGAGAATCAGGTTGTAACACTTCATTTATATACATTGGAGACAAATCATTTGAAAAAGCAAGACTGCTTTTGAAGGCCGGATATTATGATTATTTATCTCACGATTATGAAGAATATGAGCTTGAAAGCTCTATAAATGAGGCAGTGGAAAATGTATTCGCTTTTGAAAAGATTAAAAGTCTCAGTGAAAATCTTGAGCAAACCAACAAAGATTTGCTAAAAAAAACCGAAGAGCTTGAAAACGAAAAGAAAAATCTTGGACTACATATCGAAACATTAAACAAAATACAGCAGTTTGTTAAAGAAATCAGTATAAATAAAGACATTAATCAAATAGTTTCAATAACACTAAAATATCTAAACGAAAAATTCGGTGACAGAATAATATTTTTTACTCTAATTGAAGATTTCACTGAAACCATTGCCGGCACTTGTAATATTAGTAAAAGTGTGGTGGAAAATATTACATTCGACTTAAAAGACTTAAAGGCTTCACCATGGGCAACCATTATTTTAGAGCAAAAGTCAAACATTTATATTGAATCGCCTCTTGAGGATGAATGGTATAGAGAATCTAAAATAATCCCATTTTTTCCTTACGGGTTTGCGAAGTACCCACTTATTTCAAGAGGTAAGGTTTTTGGCACAATTACAATTGCATTAAAAGCCGGAGATAAAAGAGAATTGGAGAAAGATGAGACATTCATTTTTTTCCTTTCGGAGCATGCTGCCATAGCAATTGATAACCTTAAATTGCATAAAGAGCTCCTTGATACCATTGACAATCTTCAAAAGACCCAAGAGCAGCTTATAGAGCAAGAAAAAATTACCACGCTGGGTAAATTTGCCGTCAGTGTAAATCATGAGATAAACAATCCTCTTTGCTCAATATCGCTAAATATTGAAATATTGAAAAGAAGTTTTTGCGATTTAAATAATGAACAAGTCAAAAAAATCTTTGAAGCGATAGAAAAAAATATAGACAAGATAAGTAGCATTACAAATAAGATTAATAATATGAAAAAAATTGTCACCAAAGAGTATCTCCCCGGCATAGAAATGTTGGATTTTGACAACAATTAACTAAATTTTTTAATTTTTCTGCCGAAAGGATAATTATGAAAAAACTTTTACTTATACTTATATTGCTTGTTATATTACTAAGCTGTTCAGATAAAAAAGAGATTGCAAAGGACAACGTTTCCGAGCAAAAAAATATAGAATCAATCGTAATAGCAAAGACTCCCACTCTATCCAAAGGGAATGAATTATTTTTAAACGGCAAATATGATGAAGCCATTAAATACTTTGAACAAGGTTTACAAGAAAATAAGGCTGCCGCATTTTATAACATGGGGGTCAGTTTTTTTCTTCTTGAAAACTATGAAGAGAGTAAGAAATATTTTCAGATGGCCTATGATTTGGATAACACCTTCAAAGAGGCATATATCAATTTGGCAGCTTCCCTCATTCAACTGGAAAAGCTGGATGAGGCTGAAAAAATAATCAAAGAGCTTGAAAATGATACTGATTCCACAAAGCTTTTGATAAATGCAGCAAATATTTATCTAAAAACCGGTAATACCGCAAAAGCTTATTATTATCTTGATAAGGCTTCCAAAGTCGCTTCTGACACACAATTTTACAAAAGCTCTTACGGCGCATACCTGTTAAGCATAGGGGAATATTCAAAAAGCATACAAACAATTGAAGGTATAAAAAACAAAGGATATACTGATTATTTTAATCTTGCACTAAACTACTACAACTTGGATGACCACAACAAATCGATACTCAATGCCAAAAATGCACTGGAAATAAAAAATACGGTTGAAGCTTATGATATCCTTGCGAAAAATTTTGAAGCTATAAACGACTATATATTGGCCGCCGAAACATATCGAAACCTTTTAAAACTTACTGATGATATCGGTTATAAACATAAATATGCCCACGCACTATACAAAGGGGGAGATTACAACAGGGCAATAGGTATTTTAAATGCAATTATCAAAGATTATCCTACTGACAAAGCTTCTTATCTGCTTAAATATAAAATCTACGACGAATTGGGAGACACCGAAAACAGCACCAAAACTATAAGTGATGCTTTCAAAAATATAAAAGATAACGAAGTAACTTACAAATACGTATGGCATTACCTTGTAAGACTTGAAAAAATAGACTTTGCAAAAAAAATCATTTTTAATAACAATTTTGACAATAACCTTAAAAATCTTCTTATGGGTCTATATTACTTGAAAATCAACAACCTAAATAACGCCAAAACATATTTGGATAAAGTAAATAACATTAAAACAAAGGATTACTACCATCTTCTTACCTACTATTATATGAAATCAAAAAATTACGAAATGGCACTTAATACTTTGACAAATATGGATGAAGACACACCTGAAAAATTATGGTACGAATTTATTGCCAATTGGAATATGAAAAATCAATCTAAAGTAATTGGTTTATCTGAAAAATTCCTTGATAACTTAAGAATATTCAAGAAAAAACCAAAAGTTTCCATTACAATCTCTCCGGTGTTAAACGATTTTGACCTCTCTTTTCCGTTTAATGGCTCATTTGAAGATATTTTAAGATTATCTCTTACACCGATTATTATAAATCCTGATGAGATGCTTGACTTTATCGCCTTGGGATATAAACTTCTTCAAGAGAAAGAAAGTAAAAAGGCACTTGAAGAGCTTAAAAAATCTGTCAAGTTTGCAACTGCTATTGACGAAAACAATAAAGGTTTTAAAGCTTTTATAGATTACGATTTTTTAAGTGCCTTAAAACATTTTAAAAATGCAGAGGGAAATTTAAAAAACAACTCAATCATACTTTACAATATAGGTCTTACTTATCTTAATTTAGGTGAAAAGCAACTTGCCTTTGACTATTTTGATAGAGCTACAATATTTAACAGATTTACTTTACAGGCTTATCTTGGCAAAGCTATTTTATTAAAGATTGACGGGGATATTACCAGAAGCTCAAACCAATACGGCTTGCTGTTGACAAACTACGATATAATGCTTGCTAATGCGGAAAAACTTTTGCCTTATTTTGAATTTTCCAAATATTATGCTCAAATCGGACTTGGCAGATACGACATAGTACTTGACGATTTAATCACTGCAGAAAACAAAGTGGAATTTTATAATTACATGATTAACCTAGCCTCTTACTTTAAGAATAAAGATACTAAATATTTAGACAAAATAAAAGGGCTTAACACCTTTAGAAACAAAGAGATTTACAGTTTACTTAAGATTTTAAAAACAAACGACTATTCGGTTAAAATTCAATCAAACGATATAAGTTACAATACAATGCTGGCAAACATACACGCTACATACGGTCAAAAATATAAATTTGCACTTTTAGAAAATGCACCTTCTCTAAAAGAAGAAATCTATAGAAACATACTATTTAAAGATTATCAAAGTGCATTTAGGCAGCTTCAAGTATTTTCAAGAAAATATTTTAAAAATTTTGACCTTTACAAAACATCTATGTATTACTTTATGGCCATAGACGATAAAACAAATGCCGAAGCATCTATGACAGCTTTAGAAAAGCTTGGCAAAAAGGACATATACACGGAATATTACAAAATTCTTTATTTTCTAAAATACTTCAACGAAAAACGTTTAATAAAGCAGGTAAATAGCTTTATTGAAAGCTATCCATATGATTTTAGAGGGATAGCTGCCAATGCAATATTGTCTTTTAGAAATTCAAACTTTAAAAACTTGAGAAATGATATTATAAATATGTCAACCATTGAGCCGGAGTTTTTAAAGAAATTACCAGTGGAGATAGAAATTGAAGATTTATAAAATTGATAAAATATACATTTTTTTGCTTGTATCACTTTTAGTTTTGTCATTTTTCTTCGGATATTCACACACTCTGATTGGTGGTAATAATATTAAATATTTTATAATTGGATTTCTTATGCTGTTTATCATGTTCAACCTTATAAATCTCTTGGCAAAAGAAGTAGAAATTACAGATGAATTTATTAGTATCAAATCACTTACCGGCGTTCGTAAACTTAACTTCGAGGAAATTGAAGATATCACCCCGTTAAAACTTAAAGGTCGCTATATCTTTATAATAGCAGATAATGAGAAGTACGGATTTTTATCCTCAATGTTTGATAATTTTCAAGAAATATTTCAGATTATTAAAGAAAAAGCAAACAGTGAAATACAAGAAAAGTTGTCAAGCATCACCGAAAAAGATTTTAAATCAAAGAAATTGGTCTTTGTAATATTTATGCTGACGGCAAATATTTTTTTACTGTTGGCTTCAATTTATAACCTTTTTACTCATTAGATTTACTTAAGAGCGGGTATACCTCATTCCTCTTAAATCCTAATACCTTTAATATTTCCATAATCTGTTTACTGTTAAAATTCGTATTTTTTAATTTTTTTATCAAATCTTGAACCTCAGGTAACTTTTCAGATTCGTTTTTGTCAAAATTATTATCAATAACTATAACAAACTCCCCTTTCAATGTAATTTTTTCAATATCTTTAAGTGAGCTTATATAGATTTTTTCTTCAAAAATTTTCGTAAGCTCCCTAACAACACATATTTTTTCAAATTTACCAACCAATAAGCCAAGTGTCTCGATAATTCTGTGGGGGGATTCATATAAAATTATAGTTGAATTAATATCTTTTAACTTATTTATCTCTTTTGACTTTTCACCCTTTTTGTGACTCAAAAAACCTTTAAAATAAAAATTATCAGCGGGAAAGCCTGACTTGATAAGTGCGACAACAGACGCTGTGGCACCTGGAAGCACCTGGAACTCTATCCCCTCGTCGCATAATCTTCTGACTAACATTGAGCCTGGGTCAGATATGCAAGGCATACCTGCCTCACTTACAACGGCAATATTTTTGCCTTCATAAAAAAGTTTTAAGACAGTATCAACACTCTTTTTCTCATTATCTTTATGAAAGGACTTGACCTGATTCTTAATACCGTAATGCGTCAACAGCTTAAGTGTTGAGCGGGTATCTTCGGAAAATATTACATCCGCTTCTTTAAGAACATCAAGCGCTCTTAAAGTTATATCCCCAAGGTTGCCTATAGGGGTTGGGACAAAATATATATTACCTTTGTTTTCCAAGCTGCTGCTACTTTACGGTAAAGCTTTTTGAACCTATCAATTTCCCATCTTCAGCATAAATCTCAACTTTCCAGTCCCCTTCCCAGTTAGGAAGAATTCTCTTGGAGCTGTAAGTCCTCCACTTGTTACTGTTTACCTCAAGCGGTACTTCTGCAATTATATTATTGTCATAAAGCCATATATGGACAACCTTAGTAGGAAATTTATCTGTCTGAACTTCGGTAAAACAGTAAAGTTTACCAATATTTGCAGAAAAAGTTTCAGATACGCCAACAGGCTCCCTATCAACTATATCGGTAGCAATAGCAATTCTGTTTATAGTAGTCTCTGCAAATAAATTTACCGCCGCAATAAGCATTAGTGCTATAAAAATTACTCTCTTCATATATGCCCCCTCTAAAAATTATCTTCAATATATTTTTCAGCAGATTTTGCAGCAATGGCACCATCTGCAACCGCTGTAACAATCTGCCTTAATTCTTTCAATCTATTGTCACCCGCAGAAAATATCCCAGGGACATTTGTAGCCATATGTTCATCAGTCTTTATAAAACCGGAATCATCCATTTCAACAATCCCTTTTAAAAGCTCTGTATCAGCCGTCCAACCGATAAAGACAAACACTCCGTCAACAACCAAGTCAAACTCTTTATCCTCTGCCTTATTATATAGAGTAATTGCCTCTATCTTTTGTTCACCTTTAACTTCTTTTACTACACAATTATAAACAAACTCCATTTTTGGATTTGCAAACGCCCTATCCTGCAATATTTTTGCAGCTCTGAGCTTATCTCTTCTATGTACCACATAAACTTTTTTGGCAAATTTTGTTAAATAGTGCCCCTCTTCAACAGCAGAATCACCACCGCCGATAACAGCTACCACTTTATCCTTATAAAAAGCACCATCACAAGTAGCACAAAATGATATCCCTCTACCCAAAAATTTATTTTCACCGGGGACATCTAAGTGTAAAGGTTTTGCACCACTAGCCATAATCACTGCTTTTGCTTTAATTTTCATATCGTTAAATGAAACTATCTTATACTTTCCATCAGTCTCAATCTTACTACAAATACCATTTTTAACCTGCACACCAAATTTTCTCGCATGTTGAAAAAACTTTTCAGATAGATCTCCACCCAAAATGCCGTCAGGAAAACCCGGATAATTTTCCACCATTTCTGTTATGCCAACCTGACCACCGGGAAAGTTTTTTTCTATGATTAACGTATCAAGATTATCACGAGCCGCATAAATACCCGCAGTAAGCCCTGCAGGCCCTCCACCTACAATAACTATATCATAAACTTCTTTTAAATCGTCATAATTGAAAAACTGCTCCATCAAAATCTCCTTAAAATTTCATTAATCTTTCTTACCGAAGGGATTTTAGCCTCGTAAATCACTCTATTGGATGCATCAATCATATAAAAATGAGGCCAACTTCTTATCCCATAGTTTTTGGCAACCTCATTTATATTAGCACTATAAGTTATATTTTCAAGTAATTTATATTTACTCTTTGTAAAAAGTTGTTTCAATTCTTTCACATTTTTAGGTTTCTTTACCAAAACAAACATTTCAACATCCAGATGCTGAGCAATTAGCTTTAAGTCCGGGATAATTTTTAAATAATAAGGGGAATAAACACTCCCTTTGTCAAAAAAAACAAGAAATTTATTATTTTTATAGTCGTTTAACAAAAACTCTTTCCCGTCCAAAGTGTAAAGTTTTGTTTCAGGGATAATAACAGATACCGGCAACGGGTTGTTTAGCCGGTAAGAATACAAAAAATAAAAAAGATATCCAACTATTAGATAAACAAGTAAGTTTTTCCCGCCAAAAAGTCTCGGTTTAGACATTGCAGTCAATTACCATATATCCGATTCGATATCCTTGCAGTATTTAGCCACTAATATATCGTTTACGGTAATATCAAAAATTTTTGGTTTTATGACTGATGTATCAACCTTTTCCAAAAAAAGTTTTCTTCCGTTTTCTATCTCTTCCTCTAATACTTCAAAAAGATTATCGTTTGCTATCCCCTCTTTTACCTTTTCCTGATTATACAAAAAAATGTCGGTAGCTATAGTCCTTGCAAGTCTCTTGGCCCTTTCAATATCATTTATTTTCATATTTACCCCCATATTTAAGGCTTATATCAACACTTTTAATTCCATGTGTAAGACTACCTACGGAAATATAATCAATATCATAATCTATATAGCTATCAATATTTTTAAGTGTCACTCCCCCTGATACCTCAAGCTTTATCTTTTTACCTGCGATTTCCCTTGCTTTCGGAATATCAGCAATTTCAAAATTATCAAGCATAATAATATCTACTTCAGCTGCAGCCGCTTCAGCTACCTCTTTTAAATTTCTTGTTTCAACCTCAATCTTTATGGTCGACGGAATTTTACTTCTGACGGTCTCAACGGCATTTTTAATCCCCCCTGCCGCGTCTATATGATTATCTTTAAGCATAACCCCGTCAAAAAGCCCAAACCTGTGGTTACCCCCACCTCCCGTCTTAACCGCATATTTTTCCAAAACCCTGTGCCCGGGAGTAGTTTTTCTCGTGTCCAAAATTTTAATTTTTGAGCTTTCAAGCTTTTTAACATATCTGTTTGTCTCGGTAGCTATAGCCGAAAGCCTTTGTAAAAAATTTAAAGAAACCCTTTCGCCTGACAAAATATATTTGGAATCACCCCTTACAAATCCAAACTTTTCCCCTTTTTTAACAAAGTCACCATCCTTCTTAACAAACTCTACTTCTATATCTTGATTAAAATGCCAAAAAACCCTTTTGACAATTTCAGTACCGCAAAGGATAAAATTATCTTTTGCCAAAAAGTAGTATTCACCGTTACCCAAAAACTCAGATATAGCTTCAGTGGTAATATCTCCATGCCCTAAGTCTTCCTTCAAAGCCAATCTTATCAAATCATCGAGTATCAAAAAATTTAGCATAACTTTTCCAATCTCTTTATTGAGTTTTCTACCTCTTTCAATTTTACCACAATTTCTTCAAATTTTTGTTTATCTTTTTCGACAACTTCTGCCGGAGCTTTTTTCAGATAGTTTTCATTTTGCAGTTTACCGCCATAAATTTTATAATCTTTTTCCAAAGCAGCCTTTTCTTTTTCCAGCCTTTTAATCTCGGCAGAAATATCCACAAGGCCGCCAAGAGGTATAAATACAGTGTAATCTTTTGCAACATTCATTGCAGCATTATCCATATCATTTTCAATAAATTGAATATCAGTTACCCTGGCTATCCTCTTTATCAGGTTTTTATTATCATCAAACAGTTTTTTTAGACTACCGTCAGTAACTTTAACAAACAAATCAAGCTCTTTTGACGGTGGGACATTGTATTCCCCTCTAATATTTCTGACTTTTGAAATTAGCTCAATAACCTTCTCGATATTGTAATATTCATTTTCAAAGGCAAAACTAACTTCAGGATAATTCTCAACCATAATACTCTCTTTTTTACCCACGAAATTGTAGATATATTCCGTGATAAACGGCATAAATGGATGAAGAATTATTAAAGATTTTTCCAAAACATACCTGGCAACCGCCACAGCAGCCTCTTTGTTGTTATCGTTAAAGATTCTGTCTTTTATAAACTCGATATACCAGTCACAAAATTTATTCCAAAAGAAATGATAAACGCTTCCCGCAGCTTCGTTAAAATCATAAGATTTAATAAATTTTTCAACATTTTCAGAAGTGTTGCGCAATTCTTGTAATATCCATTTGTCTTCATCTTCAAGATTGTAATCGCTGATATCTTTGTACTCTTTTTCTTCGGAATTTATCAAAATAAATCTTGATGCATTCCATATTTTATTAATAAATGTGTAATAACCTTCTATTCTATCTTCAGATAATTTTATATCTCTCCCCTGTGCGGCAAACGCAGCCAAAGTAAACCTAAAGGCATCTGCACCATATTTATCAATGATAATCAGAGGATCTATAACATTCCCTTTTGACTTGCTCATCTTTTGACCAAATTGGTCTCTGACAAGGGCATGAATATAAACATCTTCAAATGGAATATCATCCATAAACTTCAAGCCCATCATTATCATCCTCGCCACCCAGAAAAACAAAATATCAAAACCTGTGACAAGGCAAGATGTAGGGTAAAATTTTTCCAAAGTTTTAGTTTTTTCAGGCCATCCCATAGTAGAAAATGGCCAAAGAGCAGATGAAAACCATGTATCAAGGACATCGGTCTCTTGAGTTAGCGACCTTGAGTGGCATTTTTCACACTTAGTCGCGTCTTCAAAAGAAACGGTAATATGTTCGCAATCATTACAATACCAAGCAGGAATCCTATGCCCCCACCATATCTGTCTTGAAATACACCAATCTCTGATATTGTACATCCATTCAAAGTATGTTTTTTCCCAATTTTCAGGTAATATTTTAATCCTTTTCTCTTTTACGGCTTCAATAGCCTTCTCTGCCAAAGGTTTTATCTTTACAAACCATTGCATAGATATTCTTGGCTCAACTACCGATTTACATCTGTAACAGCTCCCAACACTGTGCTTTAAAGGCTCTTGTTTTTCAAAAAGTCCGAGCTTAGTCAATTCTTCAACAATTTTCTTTCTCGCTTCAAACCTATCGAGTCCGTTGAACTTACCACCATTTTCATTTATTTTCCCCGAATCGGTAAGCACATTTATCTCTTTAAGGTTGTGTTTCTTACCCAGCTCAAAGTCATTCGGGTCGTGAGCGGGGGTAACCTTAAGAGCACCCGTCCCAAAATCCATTTGCACATACTCATCGGCAATTATTGGAATTTCTCTGTTTAAAATCGGTAATATTACTGTCTTGCCCACAAGATGTTTATACCTTTCATCTTCAGGATGAACAGCTACAGCAGTATCACCAAGCATAGTCTCAGGTCTGGTTGTAGCAATACATATCTTTTCGTCGGAGCCTTTTACCGGGTAAAGTATATGATAAAGGAAGCTATCCTTTTCTTCATGCTCCACTTCCAAATCGCTTAACGCAGTATGACACCTTGGGCACCAGTTTACTATATAATTAGACCTGTAGATAAGTCCTTCCTGATAAAGCTGAACAAAGACTTTTCTTACTGCCTTTGACAACCCCTCATCCATGGTAAACCTTTCTCTATCCCAATCACAACTTGCCCCAAGCCTTTTTAACTGATTTATTATCTGGCCGCCTGATTCTTCTCTCCACTGCCATACCCTTTCAATAAACGTTTCTCTTCCAAGGTCATGCCTGCTCAAACCCTCTTTTGCTAACATTTTCTCAACCACGTTTTGAGTGGCAATACCTGCATGGTCAGTCCCCGGCAACCAAAGCACCTCAAAACCTTTTAATCTGTGAAATCTTGCAAGTATATCCTGCAATGTATTGTTTAAGGCATGCCCCATATGAAGAGAGCCTGTAACATTTGGCGGTGGTATTACTATTGAATATTTTGGTTTTTTGGAATTCTCATCTGCGTGAAAATATTTTTTTTCAAGCCAGTTTGAGTAAATATCCTTTTCAAACTCCTTGGTATCGATTCTGGTAGGTATCTCCTTGTTACAATTGCACATTTACTTACTCCTTTATGAAATTGTATTTTTACTTATATTTTCCAAGTTTAACGTATTTGACAGCAAATTATTAATTTCTGCCATTTTAAATTCAAGTACCTGTAATCTATATTGAAGCATCAAATATGTTTCGTCATCCACATCTTCACTAAGCTTTTCAATGGTATGCTCAAGCTCGGCCACAAATAGATTTATATCTTCAAGACTCTCTTTCAAAACCAAAGTTTTGAATTCGTCACTGTTATCCATTCTCACTTATACTAACTCCAAAACCCTTCATCATCATTAATTTCATCTATATCTACGTCCTTCAAAAGTACTTTGTCAAACATTTCAGAGCACTCTTTGCACTCATAGTGCATAATATACCAAACATCATTATCCACTATAAGCTCAGTAGGCTCAAGCTCTTCAAGACTCTGTTTCCCGCAATAAGGGCAAAAAATAGGCTCCATCTCTACCTCATTTAATATATTATGTTAAAAATTCTGGCGTTGCCATCTTTCTCTATTTTAATGTCAACTATATCGTCAAAATATTCTCTCAAGTCCAGTTTATCAGCCCATTCTATAACCGCAATCGCATCATCTTCAATATATTCAAAAAAACCTGTCTGTTCCAACTCATCTATGCTTTCAATGCGATACAAATCAAAGTGCAAAAGTTTTCCCCCTTTTTTTGATTCGTAAGTATTTAATATTGTGAATGTCGGACTTGATGACTCATTCTCACAACCAAAATATTCTGCCAAAAAGTTCGTAAAAGTAGTCTTACCTGCACCCATCTCCCCATTTAAAAAAACTACACGTCTCTGTTGTGAAGCCAAAAGGTCATAAACCCATTTTGCTATCTCTTTAGTATCTTCAATACTTAATGATTTTTTATAATAATTCATTCATTGTCACCCACAGATTATCGCATAAATCAGAAGCTTTAGGAAACATACAGTTATATTTGGCCTCGATATATCTTCCTGTTTTTCCGTGAATATAAACGGCAATTTTACAAGCATCTTCAATACTATATCCTTGTGAAACAAATGAAGCAATCAGCCCTGTCAACACATCTCCGCTCCCCCCTTTGGCAAGAGCTGTGCTCCCCTCATTAAATATATAAGATTTACCATCAGGGGTAGTGATTATTGTATCGGCACTTTTTAATATTAAAAAAACTGAGTGTTTAACTGCAAAATCTTTGCAAATATTTAACCTGTCTTTTATTAACTCTTCCTTTGAAAGACAGGTCAGTCTGCAAAACTCACCGATATGAGGAGTTAATACTGTTCTGAATGCCAAATATTCAAACCATTCAGGCTTAATCAGATTAATGCCATCTGCATCTATGACAAGCTTGTTTTTTGTCTTTTTAATTATATTTTCGACAAACTCAGATGTTTCAGCTTTTGTGCCAAGACCCGGGCCTATTGCCAAGCAGCTTTTATCAGCTACAAACTCGATTACGGCATCCAAATCTTTCAAAGTTAAAAAATCTTCCGAATCAGTATTAAAACACATAGCTTCAGGCAAATGTCCGTGAAACGCATTAATAAAATTTTTGGGCGTCACAACGGTAGTAAGGCCGCTGCCTGAATTAATACAAGCCTTCGCAGATAAAATACCTGCACCTATTTTGCCAATTGAGCCGGCAACAATAACGGTATGCCCATAACTCCCCTTATGGGAGTCAGGCTTTCTCGGCAAAATCTTCGGCACTGTTTCTTTGTTTAACAAAAAATTATCAGGTTTTGTAAAAGTTACGGAGCTGTCTGGAATTGATATATTTTTAACAATTACATATCCACAAAATAACTTTGCCGGGTACATCACATGCGGCAATTTGGGCCTGCAAAAAGTAATTGTTTTAAAAGCATTTATATTTGTACCCAAGATTTCAGACGAGCTACCGCTAAGTCCGCTCGGGATATCTATGGCATAAATGTGCCTTCCTGAAATATTAATTTTCTGTATAAGAGTTTCAATTTCACCTTCTACTCGTCTATTAAGACCTGTGCCAAAAATAGCATCAATAATTGCATCGTAATTAGAAAAGTCTAAATTTAAAAAATTATCTTGGTAAATCCTCACCGGCAGCTTTAAAAGTATTTCATAATTTGTTTTTGCATCCCCTTTCAAATTATCCACATTTAATGCAACAACATCTACAAAATATCCTCTGTTTACGAGCTGCCTTGCCACGGCAAAGCCGTCCCCGCCATTATTGCCAGAGCCGCACACTATGCATATTTTAGAACTATTATCCAAGTCTTTGGCAATCTCTTCTGTTACTGCAATGGCTGCATTTTCCATAAGCACAACAGAAGGAATCTTTAAAACTTCTATGGCGTGTTTATCGGCAGCTTCCATCTGCTTTGATAAAAGTATTTCCACCTATCTCTCCATCTCTGCCATAAGATTGAGCTTATCGGTCAGCTCATCGGGTGTTACGGTTGCAGTTCCCATTTTGCCTACAACAATAGAGCCTGCAAGATTAGACAGTTTCATAGCATCTATATAGCTTGCACCGGCAGCAATAGCAGCCGTAAATACTGAAATAACCGTATCCCCTGCCCCTGTGACGTCAAATACCTCTTTTGCAAGTGCAGGCACTTTTACCACATTGCCGTCTCTGTCAAAAAAAGCCATCCCTTTACTCCCCCTTGTTATTAAAAGGGTTTCGGGGTTAAGCCTACTCATGATTTTCTTTGCAGCCTTCAGCAAAGTAACATTATCTTTTATATTTACCCCTGAGCCTTCGGAAGCCTCTTTTGTATTTGGAGTAATACAGGTCACCCCTTTATAAAATTTGAAATTTTCAATCTTCGGATCAACTGTCAAAGGGATTTTATTCTCATTTGCCAGTTTACTTACCACTTCAATCAGCTTCTTTGTAACCACCCCTTTCCCGTAATCGGAGATTATAATTGCCCTAAATTCTTTGATTCTGTTTTTTAAAAAATTTTCAATCTCTTTTATATATCTGCCTGAAAGCTTTTTATTATCTTCCACGTCATATCTTACAACCTGCTGATTTGACGCAACGACTCTTGTCTTTATACTTGTGCGCCTGCCGTCATTAAGAAAAAAAGCATTTATATTTTGAGATGATATAATATGTTTAAACTTCTTACCGGTTTCATCATCCCCCACCACACCACACAATGTAACATCAGCACCAAGTGATTTTAAATTTGAAGACACGTTGGCAGCTCCACCGGGGACATGAAGCATATTTGACACTTTTACCACAGGGACAGGCGCTTCAGGGGATATCCTTTCCACATCTCCATAGAGAAACACATCGAGCATCAGATCCCCGATAACAAGAATTTTCAAGTTTTTAAAATTATTGATTATATCTGCATACTTTTTCATAATTAATACTGATTAGTATCCTCCACTTCTTTTGCCTCATCAATAAGCATAACAGGAATATCTTCCTTAATCTCATAGAGCAATTTACATGCATCACAAACAATATATTTTTCGTCTTTTGACAGTCTGATGTCCCCTTTGCACTTTGGACAAGCCAAAATATCCAACAATTCTTTTTTTATTGACATAAAACACCCCATTTTATTAATGAACACTAAAATATATACTTTTTACTTATAAGTCAAACAGATAGTAAATGTAAATGCAGCATTCTCCACAAATAAGACTTAATTAACAGAGTTGTTGAAATTGTAGTTGACATATTTACCTTCCTTGATTATGTAAGTACTTACTTACATTGGAGGACACATTGAGTACAAAAGAGAAAATTATTAATGCGGCATTTGAGCTTTTTTCCACCAAGGGGTATATCGGCACTACTACCAAAGAGATAGCTCAACTTGCAAATGTTTCTGAAGTTACAATTTTTAGACATTTCAGTACAAAGGAAAACATTTTTGAAGCTGTAATTCAGACAAAATCATTTCTGCCAAGCCTTAAAAATCTAATCCCTAAAGTAAATTCGCTTAGTTTAAAAGATGCTCTCATTGAAATTGCACTGCAATATACCAAAACCTTAATCTCTAAAAAAGGCGCCATCAAAATTTTCTTTTCAGAGGTTGACAGATATCCGGAGAGAGTAAGAGAAAGCCATAATGCCATGGTGGATGAAATGGACAGAATTTTGACCAAATTTTTAATGTCCAAACTGACAAAATATTCAGACAAAGATATGAAATTAATCACAAAAATGTTTTGGTATATAATTTTCGGCTATTTTCTTGAAAATGAAATAATTAAAAACGAAGTTTCAGACTTTGACCTATTAAGAAAAATTTTTGACAGAAAAATAGATTTTTTCCTAAATGGAATTTTATAAAAATGGAGGATATATGTTAAAAAAATTATTCATCACAAGCTTTTTACTACTTTTTTTAGTGGCTGCAAACGCACAAGAGATGCCAGCACCACACGTGGATGTCTTTGAAATCAGCGGGTTTAAGCCATATGTTTTTGAGGCTACTTACCCCGCAAAAGTCAAAGCATATAATGTGGCAACAGTCGTTGCAAAAGTATCAGGCACTATTTTAAATCAATCCTTCAAAGAGGGTGAATTTGTTGAAAAGGGTGCACCCCTTTTTAAAATCGACGATGAAATTTACAAAAGTGATGTGGAAATTATCAAATCACAACTTGATGTTGCAAAAGTTCAGCTTGAAAAAGCAAAAGCAGATTTTGAAAGGGTAAGTCAATCTTTCAAAGAAAACGTTGTAAGCAAACAAGATTTTGACAATGCCAAATTTGCTCTTGAGCAGGCAAAATCAAATATAGCACTAATAAACAGCCAGCTTAAAAAAGCTCAAATTAACCTTGATTATACCAACATATTGGCTACCGAAAAAGGATATTTAGGGCTGAAAATGGTAAATATAGGCGACTTTGTCACACCGGGGACACCTGTAGTAACCATTACGGACAGCACAAAGGTATATGTGGAATTTTCATTACCCGACAAAGATTTTTCCAACCTTAAAAATGACCTTGGGGATTTTTCTAATGTTAATCTAACATTATCCGGGTTTGAAAACTTAAACGGTAAAATTACCTTTGTGGATTCAAAAGTCGACGAAGCTACATCTACGGTAAAATTCAGAGGTTTGATTGACAACAAAGACAAATTATTAACTCCGGGTATATTTGTAAGGGTAAACTTTAAAAGTGTCACTTCCAAAAATCTTGTCAAAATCCCTCAAAAAGCAGTTTTGCAAAATCCTATGGGGACAATCTGCTTTGTGGTTGAAAATGATGTCGTAGGGGTAAGACCGCTTCAAATTGTAGAAAGTAAAGACGATTTTTATTTCGTGCAAGGTCCTTTCAAACCGAATGACAAGGTAATTACAAATAACTTTTTCAAGGTAAAACCCGGAACAAAAGTCGTAATTGACAAAGTAATTAAAGAGGTTAACTAACTATGTTTTCTAAATTTTTTATAGAAAGGCCAAGGTTTTCAACTGTTATTGCAATAACAATAATTTTGTTAGGGCTTATAGCTTTGAAAAATCTACCGGTTAAAGAATATCCCACCCTGACCCCGCCACAGATAAATATTTCAGCAATTTATCCGGGAGCAGATGCGGATACTATTTCAAAAACAGTTGCAGCACCCCTTGAAGAGGCTATAAACGGTGTTAATGATTTAATTTATATGACAAGTACGGCTTCTTCAGGTATTTTAACCATCAGTGCTTATTTTGAAATAGGGACTGACCCTGAAATTGCAAAAGTTGACATAAATAACAGGATTCAAACGGCGCTAAACCTTTTGCCTGAAGCTGTCAGAAGACAGGGGATACAGGTAAGAGAAAGGACTCCTGACCTTTTAAAGGTGTATGCTTTTGTGTCTGAAGGGGAAAAGAAAAGCGATACGGAGATAAGCAACTTTATTCAAATAAATGTCCTTGATGATATTAAAAGGATTAAAGGGGTAGGAGATGCGGTAATATTCGGTGAAAAAAAATATGCCGTGAGAGTTTGGATAAAACCGGACAAACTTGCATCTTTAAACCTGACTCCAATTGACATCTATCAGGCGATTTCATCTCAAAATGCTGAAAATCCCGGCGGTGGTATATCTCAGGAGCCTTTATCCAAAGATTCGTCATTTAGCTACACAGTCAAAGGTGAGGGCAGACTTCAAACAGTAAAAGAGTTTGAAAATATCATAATCCGCTCAAACCCTAACGGCTCGGCTATCAGACTAAAAGATTTGGCGGATATCAGACTCGAATCTGAAAACTATTATGTAAACGCATATTACAATAACCAGCCTGCTATCCCAATGGGTATTTTCCTTGCACCTGGAGCAAATGCTTTGGAGGTTGCAAAGGCTGTAGATGAAAAGATTAATGAACTTTCAACATCGTTTCCAAAAGATATAAAATATCACACTCCATATAACCCTACAATTTTTATCAATGAATCGATACATGAGGTTATTGTCACACTTCTTATAGCGGTCGCATTGGTAGTGTTTGTGATTTACATATTCTTAGGCTCATTCAGGGCAACATTTATTCCACTTCTTGCGATACCCGTTTCAATTATCGGGACATTTGCAGGGCTTTACGCTCTCGGATTTTCTATAAACCTGCTTACCCTCTTCGGACTTATCCTTGCCATTGGCCTTGTAGTGGATGATGCCATTGTTGTTATCGAAAACGTAGAGCGGGTTATGCGCGAAGAAAAATTGGGCAGAAAAGAGGCTACAATTAAAGCAATGGAACAAATCACTACACCTATAATCGCAATTGTGCTCGTCTTATCCGCTGTTTTTATCCCTGCCTCTTTTATAAAAGGGTTTAGCGGTGAGATGTTTAAGCAATTTGCCATCACCATATCGATATCAATGATATTAAGCGGTATTGTCGCCTTGACGCTTACCCCTGCACTTTGCGCAATGTTTTTGAGGGAAACAGAAAAGAAACCGATTTTACCAATCAGACTATTCCAGGCATTTTTTCAAAAAGCCACAACCGGGTTTACAAAAGGGGTAAAACTAATCATAAAAATGGCAATAATAAACGTGCTTGTCTTTGGAATTGTTATTTTTGCCTCTTACAAAATATACAAGCTTTTACCGACAGGTCTTGTCCCGATAGAAGATAAGGGCTCAATATTTACGCTAACTTATCTAATGCCAGGCTCTTCTCTTAAAAGGACAAGCGATGTAGTCAACAATGAAGTGGAAAAGCAGCTTTTGGCAAATAAACACGTAAACAAAGAGGTGTCTATTGTAGGGCTTGATTTGTCAGCATTCTCATACAAAACAGATTCAGCCATTACCTTTTCCCAATTAACAGATTGGAGCGAAAGGAAAAATAAAGATGAATCGTCAATGGCAATTGCGGCTAATTTTATGAGACAATTTTCCGCAAGCAAAGAAGCTCTGATTTTTACGGTGAACCCGCCTCCAATAATGGGGATGAGTATGACAGGGGGGTTTGAGCTTTATATTCAGGATAGGACTGGTGCCGACATACAAGTATTAAATAAATATGTTCAAGAAATTGTTGCAAAAGCCAATCAGAGACAAGAATTAATGGGGGTACGCTCCACACTTAATACAAACGTGCCTCAATACAAGATAGAAGTAGACAGGGAAAAGGCTAAAGCGCTCGGAGTGGCTATTTCAGATATTTATACCACAATTCAGCTGACTTTTGCCAAAGGGTATGTAAATGACTACAACCTTTTCGGTAGGACATACCACGTAAATATTCAAGCAAGTGAAGAATTTAGAGATAATATAGATGATTACAGGAATATTTTTGTAAGATCAAACACCGGCAAACTTATCCCTATAAGCTCTCTTATTTCACTTAAAAGAATTGTGTCTGCATCTGTAATCGAAAGATTTAATATGTTTCCCGCTGCAAAAATTTTAGGTGACCCAAAGCCCGGATTTTCTTCCGGTGATGCGATGAGAGCAATACAAGAGGTGGCAAAAGAGGTATTACCGGAAGGCTACACCACTGCTTGGGCGGGGACCTCTTTTCAGGAAGTGAGAGTCAAGCAATCAGGCAGCACCGCTTATGTATTTTCTATCATATTTGTGCTTTTGATCTTGGTAGCTCTTTATGAAAGTTGGATGGCTCCTCTTTCCATTATACTGTCAATACCATTTGCCATATTTGGGGCACTGCTCGGTGTATTTGTGTTTAGATTGGAAAATGATATCTATCTTCAGGTAGGTATTATTACACTTATAGGGCTTGCAGCCAAAAATGCCATTCTAATTGTAGAGTTTGCGGAAGAAAGATACAAAATAAAAGGGATGAATATTTTAGACGCCGTTATTGAGGCATCAAAAATCAGATTTAGACCTATCGTAATGACATCCTTTGCATTCATAGCCGGGACAGTGCCACTTATATTAAGTAGCGGTGCAGGTGCCAACAGCAGGCATATTATAGGGCATACGGTAGTATGGGGGATGGTTGCCGCCACATTTATCGGCACATTCTTTATCCCTTTGCTTTACTACATGGTAATCAGAATAAAAATGATATTTAAAAGGAAGTAGCATATGAAAAAAATAGTGATTTCTTTAACTATAGGCTTACTTTTGACTTCATGCTCTTTTGCCCCGAAATATGTCAGACCCAATATCGAGCTGCCACAGTCAAAGATTGTCGATAACAAAACGGAAATTTCAATTCAGTGGTGGAAAGGGTACAATAATGAAAGGTTAAATCAACTTATCGACTATGCCTTAAAAAATAATGACAATCTCCTTATTGCCTTTGAAAAGATAAACGAAGCATCCGCAACATTCAATTTGGCAAAGGCAAACCTATACCCAAACACTTTTGCGGCAGGCAATGCATCAAGGACTAAAGTGAGCGAAGAGGTTTCATCGACAGGTCAAAGCTATACCACAAATAGTTTTTCAATTTCAGGCGGTGTTTCTTACGAAATAGACCTTTTCGGCAAACTTAAAAATCAGAAAAAAGCTCAGCTTGCCCTTTTGCTGTCCCAAAAAAGCTATGCGGATGCCGTAAGGATAAAACTGATTTCGGATGTAGCTGCAACTTATTTTGAACTTTGCGCCATAGATAAACAGATAGAAATCGAAAAAAAGCTTATAGAAAGATACGAGGAGAGCTACAATTATAGGCAAAAGCAATATAAATATGGCCTAATAAATGAGCTTGCCGTCCAGCAGGAGAAAGCCAACCTTGACGGCTCAAAACTTAGTCTTGAGGTATTGCAGGAAAACAGAAAACTCCTTGCAAATGTATTGTCACTGCTACTTGGGAAAAGCCCTTCCGAGATTTTTGGCAGCAGCTACAACATATGTGAGAAGATGCCGGAACCAATCAGTATACCCCCATTTATACCGTCTGAAGTCGTAGAAAAAAGACCTGACATAATACAAGCTGAAGAAAATTTAAAGGCCGCAAACTTTGCTATCGGCGTAGCAAAAGCTGCGTATTTCCCAAACATTTCCCTTACCGGTGCACTTGGACTACAAAGCACAGATTTGACAAACCTTTTTCAATCATCTGCTAACTTTTGGAATATTGGTGGCAGTATAACAACACCTATTTTTGACTTTGGCAGGATTAAGGCGAATGTAAAGATAACCGATTCAAAACAGAAGCAGGCACTTTTAAATTATATTTTTACAGTAAAAAACGCATTCAAAGAGATACTTGACGCATTTATCAGCCTCGAGTCGATACAAAGGCAGATAGAGATTCAAAAAACTCAAATTGAAAACTTTGAAAGGATACTTGAAATAGCAGAAAAACAATATAAAAACGGTGTCATAGACTATATAACTGTCATTGATGCCAAACGAAATCTCGAAAAAACGCATATCAATCTCGTTAATCTTAATAAAGAATATTTAAAACAGCTGGCACTTCTTTACAAAGCAATGGGGGAAAATTAAAACATCCAATTATGATTATAGATTTTCATACTCACATTTTTCCTGACAAGATTGCAAAGGATGCCATAACTTTTTTATCAGAAAAGGGTCAGGTAAAGCCCCGCACAAATGGGACTTTATCTGCCCTTGAAGATTCAATGGCTGAGTCAAATGTAGATATCTCTGTAGTATGTAATGTGGCTACAAGCCCAAAGCAGGTAGAAAGCATATTTGAGTTTAGCAAACATATAAAATCCAAAAAGATATTCCCACTCCCAAGTATTCACCCTGCTGCTGATAATATTGAATCATATCTGCTGCAATTTAAGAACTTAGGTTTTGGCGGACTTAAAATGCATCCTGACTATCAAAAATTTTATATAGACGATAAAAAGCATTATAAAATTTATGAAATATGCAGAGAGCTTGATATGTTTATCATATTTCATACGGGAGTTGATATCGGTTATCCCCCACCTTATCACGCTACACCTGAAAGGATAAAAAAAGTCATGGACAATTTTCCAAAATTAAAAATTATTGCCGCACATATGGGAAGTTATCAGATGTATGATGAGGTAGAAAGGTATCTTTTTGGCAAAGATATTTATTTTGACACGGCGTATTGCCTTGATAAAATGCCACAAAATTTATTAAAAAAGTTTTTTAGCAAGCACCCTATCGAACGTTTTCTCTTTGCTACCGATTCGCCTTGGTGCAGCCAAAAAGAATATGTAGATATATTTACGTCTTTTAATTTTCTAACAGAAGAATACAAAGAAAAAATATTTTATAAGAATGCAAAAGAACTCTTAAAAATTTAATTTATTAACTCACTTAAGAGTGCAGGCCTTAAACCCTTACTTTTTAATGACTCATATATTTTAGGCAAGGCTTCATGCGTATTGTACCCTCTGCCATTTATGTGAAATATAATAATATCGCCGGGTCTTATTTTCTTTGATATATAGTTATACATCTTTTCAGCCGAAACATTTTTGTCAGGGTCGCCACTAATCAAATTTGCATGGACTACTTTGTAGCCAAGGCTTTCCACAACCTTTAGACCCCTGACATCGTAATTAAAACCGGGAAATCTGAAATACTTTGTCTTTATTCCTAACATATCATAAAGATATTTTTCATTCTCTTTCACTTCATTTACGATAGTCTGATTATCAAGCCTTTGCATGTATTGATAATGATTTGCAGAATGATTTTCTATTTCTATAAAATTATATTTGCTTATCTCTATTAGCCTTTCTATATTTCTTTCGGCAAATTTTTTATTTACAAAGATTGTAACGGGTATCTTATTTTTTACTATAAAATCTAAGATTTTTTCATCAAAAAAGACAGGGGTCTTGGTTTCACAGGCATCAAAAGTGAGTAAAACCGCATCTTTACTTTCAACTTTATTTAAAACTTCCGCATTCAAAAAATGAGGCAAACCCACAATTAATATGAATGCAAAAACCGCAAGATAAAGGCTATTACGACACCTGTAATAGTGCCGTCCACAAACGCCCAAGCTGCCCCCTTTAATATCCCTTTGACCGTGTAGTAGTCATAACCTTTATACACAATCGAGGCATATCTCAGTATCTTTTTATATTTTGTATTTCTTAAAAAAATAGTCAATATTGTGAAAAATACACTATAACAGATGGCGAAAATAAAAATAAATAAGTTGTAGTTAAACAAGATGACTCCTCAGCATTTCATTCAATTTTAGCATTTACCCACAAAAGAAATTAAATTTCAATTACTTTTAGGTAATATGTTAGTAGTTCTACATTAATATTTTATTCACTTTATCATTTTAGAAAGCAGTAAGACAGATAGGGCATAATTGTCACTTGGATTATACTTTCTAAGCACGTCAAAATTTTTAAAAGTCGCCCAATAATCCTGACCGATTTTGTTTATTTTGGCCTCACCCCGTTTGATATTAAATGGAAAAATCACACCTCTTTTTCTTAAAAAAGATACTTTTGTATAAGTAGTAATAGAGCTGTTTACATTTTTCACCACAACAGCCGTAGGCTTGCCATAGTCCCAGCCATTTTTACTTAAAAAATTTGCCACACTGCCAATTGCATCACTCATACTGTTTACCAAATCTATTTTCTTATCTTTATTAAAATCAACAGCAAATTTGAAAATATTTGATGGCATAAATTGAGGAATCCCTACTGCACCCGCATATGAAGACAAGACTTCAGACGGCTTTATTTTATGTTTGTAAGTATAGTCTAACAAACTTCCAAGCTCATTCGTAAAATATTCGCTCCTTCTATCAAACTTTTCTGCCAAAGTGTATAGAGAATCAAGAGCATTATATTTTGGTTTGTATTTGCCAAAATCACTTTCTATTCCAATAATCGCTGCAATTATTTCCGAAGGCACACGATATTTTTTTTCGGCTTTCAACAGTAATTTTTTATATTTTTTATAAAAATGTTGGCCATTTTTAACCTTTTGAGGATTAAGAAATATTTTTTTATAATCTTCCCAATCTTTTTCCTCTGCCGGATTTTTTATCTTTTCCAGCACGGCAAAATCTATCTTTGCTTTTGCCAAAGCATTTTGGACGTAGTGAATCGGCAAGTTAAATCTTTTGGAAATATATTCGGTAAGATTATCGTAAGCAAATATCGGTTGAGCAATAAAAAAAGAAATGGCAGCAAGCAAGACAAAAAATCGCATAAAATCTCCTTACTGCCATTATAAGCCAATTTTAAATTATTTCAAATTACTATTTTAATGGCAACTATCCCCTCCTGAGCAAAAGGCGTCAGATTTCTCTACTTTACCCGCAAGATAAGAATTAATAGCGTCAATAGGATTATTTTCAGTCACACCGGGAAAGACTTCAACATTTTTAGAGTTTAAAATCTCCACAGCCTTATGCCCTAACCCTTTGCAGAGAAGCACATTTACATCCATCGAAATAAGCCACATTGGAAATGAGCCAAATTCATGCGCCGGTGCATCATAATAATTTACACTTTCAATTTTATCCCCTTCAATTTCCGCTATCAAGAACATTTTACTGTGTCCGAAATGGTCACTGACCAAATCTTTACTTAACAATGGTAATGCAATTTTCATATCAAACCCCTTATTTAATTTATTTGCTCTTCCAAGAGATTATTTTGATAGTCTCTTAAATTTTCCATTACACTCTTTTCAGGATTACCCCTATATACCTTAACACCTTTTCTTTTAATTATATCAAATGCTTTTGGCCCCACTGAACCCGTTATTATCACATCCACACCTTCATCTATAGCATTTGCGGCAGCCTGCATCCCCGCACCATGCTCAAAATTTTCACTGAGGCTATTGTCAATAAAATATGACTCTTTTTTATCCGTCTCAAAAATATACCAATACAAAGCTCTACCAAACCTTGCATCCATAAAGCCATTTTCATTTTTATCCATAGCCGTTACCAATATTTTCATTCTACCCCCTCAGTAAGTTTTTTATATAAACTTTCAAATATTTTTTTATATCCATCTTTAGCTTCCGAAATATTGACCTTCTTCTTTAAATATTGGGGAACATCCTGTGAATAATTTAAATATCCGACTATTTCTATCTTGTTATTTTCAAACAAGTTGACAAGCTTTTCATCAATATCATGATTTAAGCCAAATTTATTTATAAACCCCAACCTTTTTACCTTGAAATTTTTGGATAGCCCAATCAATCTCTCCATATCATGCAGCCCTGATATACTTGACTCTGCCACCAAAAGTACAATGTCACTTCCTGAAATGACTGAAATTGCACTGCATCCGATACCGGGAGGCCCGTCCACAATTATTGTTGATGCTTTTTGCTCTGCAGCTAATTGTTTGGCAGTCTTTTTAATATCTGAAACCAATTTGCCAGAATTTTCTTCTGCGGGATTAAGCAATGCGTGTACCATCTTAAACCCGTATTTAGTCTTTGAAATGTATTTCTTGCCTGTAAGTTTGTCGGTTACAGAAATTGCGTTTGTAGGGCATATAAATTGACACAGTCCACACCCTTCACAGGCAATATCATCAATTACATAGTCAAATTTTATAATTTCAATAGCTTCAAAACTGCATTCATGATAGCATCTTCCACACCTGATACAAAAATCTTGCTCTATCTTAAACTGCTTCCCAGAATAAAAATCTTTCTCTTCTACCGGCTCAGGCTCAAGCAATATTTTTAAATTAGGCGCATCTACATCCGCATCCACCAGCACATCATTTTTTTTCAAAAAATATGATAATCCTGCTGTAATTGTAGATTTTCCGGCTCCACCTTTTCCGCTGACTACAACTATCTCTTTCAACGTAATCCCTCTAACAATGTATTGTAGATGCTATCAAAATCTATCGACACACCCATATTATGACCACCTGAATAGCTTCTTGCCAGATTCATATCGTATGGAATTTTGCCCAATATCTTTACATTACTTTTAGCGGCAAAATCCAAATACTCTGCACCATCAATAAATTTATTTATTATAAGGTAATAATCCTTACCTATCTCTTTTAACATATCATTTAAAACGACAAAGTCGCTAAATCCAAAAGGCGTATCCTCCGCGACTACGACTATTTTATCAGCTCCTTTTGAAGTCTCAATGACGGGGCAAGATGTCCCGGGGGGTGAATCCATAAGTATGATATCGTAATTATCTTTAATATTTGAAGATTTACGCATGACCTGTTTTATCAAGGCTGTTGTCAAAGATTCACCTATATTTAGTCTGCCTTCCAACAAATGTGGCACTTTATCAACTGATTGACCAATTTTGCCTATCACCCTTTTGTCACCTTCAATGGCAGAATACTTGCAAGCATATTCACAAAGCTTGCAAGAATGGCACAATTCAGGCAAAACGATCCAAAAATCCTTTGCTACCACCAATGCTTTGAACAAACATTTTTCCGCACATTCTTTGCAGTAGGTGCAATTTTCTTTGACATGCCTTGGAACATATGTATAGACATCATCATATTCCAACTTTTTATTCAGAAATAGATTTACATTTGGCTCTTCAACATCCAAATCATTGATGAGGACATTTACACCTTTATTAATCAAATAATTTGCAAATAAAACGGTAAAGGTGGTCTTTCCTGCGCCACCTTTACCACTTACTATGGAAATCTTCATCTTTTTACCTTAATTTTGCCTGCACCGGCCTCTGCCACGACCTTTGCCTTCTTGACCACAGCTGCCATCATGCAGATGTAGCCTTCTTCTTGGTCTATCCTGATTGCCAATTGCACTGTCTATATGGTTTCCACTGCATCTGCCTAACCCTCTACCTGTTTTTGGGCCTTCAGCATTTGGTCCTCTTCTGTCAAATCCCGGCATAATTACCTCCTATTTTTTAATATATATTCATTAAGTTATGAATATATATCAAAATGTCAAGGGTTATTTATTTTTATTTGTGATTATTTATTGCAATTTGTAATGGTAATGACTTTCGGTTATCTTTAAAAAAAAAGAATGGCGCGGTAATGTCAAAAGCTAAGAGTTAGTTTCCAACTAAGATATGACCTAAAAGAGCAAAAATACCAATCATTATTCCTGTAAATAGTTGTGCATGCACTAAATATGAAAGTTTTTTCAATTCACTCGGAGTATATCTAAATGCTATAAACATACCAAATAATCCCTGCCAAGCTATTAAAACTAATACCGCTGGAAAAAATAGTATACGCATTGGTATCCCCATTAATACAGCATGCAAGCTAATTGCAGCTAGCGCACTAACACCAAAATAAATATGCGTCCTATCCAAAAAATGTATCAATTTTTTAAACTGAGTTGCATCAACAGGAGAAGAATACTCAGGCAAAAGTCTTTTTGCAACTGCCCCTTTGCCAAGCAAAAGTTTGATTAATGTCCTTGCATAAATAAACAAAATTAGCCACAAACCTATAGCCCCAAAAGTTTCACCTATTTTTGTCAAAAATGTTTTGCTTTCTTTTAAAGGTGCATAAAAAAACAGAGCATAAAGGTAATAACCAATCGATATTATTAAAATAACAGCCGTAAAAATTACGATTTTTTTAAGTTCTTTTGATATTGGTTTCATGCATCCTCATGTATATTAAACCTATGAAATATTCCCATCAACTCACTTTAATTATAAAAAATAAAAATGCAACAAAATCATCAAGATTTACTGCCAATGTCAATTAAAATCCCCACCTTATGAAACTTAAAATTTTTCAATTAGGTTTAGCTTATTTTTTACAACTTCTATCATTAAATTTTTACCTATTATTTTGTAGAAGCAAAAGGAACATCACTGAAGGTAGTTAAATGTTCAGCTAAAAGTGTATTAATTCGTTTATTTGTATGACACACAAATTGCAGTTTGGCCGAAGATAAAAGCCATATCTGGACATGGAAACAGGTTTAACAAAATAGCAGCCAAAAAATGTATCCTAATGGGCAAGGGAATAATTAAACGTTATTTTTCAATTCTTTTTGGTGTAGTCAGCAATGCCAACTAGCACATAACTCCTCACCGACATGGATAGAAACGTTGCAGTACTGAGAGAACAGCATCATGAGCATTCATAGCTCGAAACCGGCTTGAAGCAGTAATTTCTTTCTCTGCAATGGTCACAAGATGGGTGCGTGAAGTACCATTTGGGATGCAAATTTTATCATCTTCACGAATACTATCAACAACCGCTTGGATGTAGCCGTTACAGAAACTGATCCAGCTCTCGTCAGCCTGCGTGCAGGCATTTGAAAAACTTGCTCCATTCATCTGTATTTTCGAATCAATTGCAAATGCAGGAATTGAAAATAATATTGTTGCCAAAATGACAACAGCCACCCACATACGAATAATCTTATCGAATGCTACGTTAAACACCTCTTACTCCTATGTACAGTTTTATACATCGTTTAAAGCACCTAACTATTTATTCTTTAACAAAATTTATCATAGCTAAAATTCTATGTCAACATTAATGGAATTCTGCATTGTTCCAGTTTTTTCTGGATAGTAATCAAAATCCCCGAGTCGCCCCGGGGATAGTAGTTAGCCTTTTATCGCTTTATTTATAATATTTTCTGCTGCCATCACTATTGCATTATTTGCCGGATAAAAGCTCTGAAATGGCTGAGCACAATAGCTGAAATTAAACAGATCCATAGCGGTATTATTATTTTGAATGGCAAGAGAAATTGTGTCTATTCTGCCAGGCACCCCTTCGCCTGCCACAACCTGCCCGCCTAAGATTTTCAATGTCTTTTTATCAGTAATAAGCTTTACTTTGACCTTTTTTGCTCCGGGAATTATCGGAAATCTGGTAGTAGTCTCACCATAGCCAACGATTACATCAAACCCTCTCTGCTTTGCCACTTCCTCGGTAAAGCCAGTGCCCCCCATCCTGTATTTCTCAACCTTTGTAATAGCACCGTTTATAAACCCTTGATATTTATAATCTCTACCCAATAAGTTATAGGCAAGTATTTTTGCCATCGGCACAGCGTTTGTAGCAAGCTTGCCACCGATAGGCTTTTTATCAATGTAGGAAACAAAAGATGCCACATCACCTGCCGTATAGACATCTTTGATAGTTAGCCTGCTTCAATTGTCCTTTTCAAAATCTCCAAGTCTTCTTTAGAAAGTTGTTCCTTGAATAACCCATTCACAAGCCACAAGCCACTCTCGCGTACCTTGCGCTTTGGTGAACATATCCCTAACCAATTGGGAGACGGACGACATTCTTCGCACCATGATACTGTAGATATAATTCTCTCTTCCCACAGCAGGCGTTCTTCCTTGCCCTTTACAGCAAATACCACAAATGAAAAGTTTTGCTGGATGTATTCCGTTACTTTTCTCTCAACCTGATGTTGCTTTTCTTTATCAAGCAACAATAAATAACGCTGATTCGCTTTCCTTGTCGTCAAATCCCAGTTCCATTGATCTAAAAACGGGTCTTTTGCCCTATGCAAAATTGCCCGCCCGATGTTTTTTCGAAAGATGCTTCGGTCTTTGTTCTCTTTTAAAAAGTGCTGTTTCAGCCGAGAACGCAATTGGTTTTCTCCCGTATGCGTTCCTACTCTCACTATCCGATCTGCCCCGTGTGCAGATTCTCCTTTTTCAAAAAGAATGTAGATGCCATTGTAGGGTATTGCCTGCTCAACAAATGGAAACCGATGACGTGGTAGGCTGTTGAATAGGTCATGCAACCGCTGGCAAATTTCACTCACGTTCCTGTTTTCTCCTTCAAAAATTGCAATTGTTTCCCAATAGGCAAACCGGCCAATGGCACTTGGCAAGATTGGAGATACGGCATCAGGTATTGCCGGTATTTTTTCCCAGCAAGTATGACAAAATGATCATTTTCCAAATCACAATACTCTCGAAGTTGCTCAATTACTTTCCTTGCCCAGTTTTTTCGTTCATGAGCAGACAAATTATTGAGCGTAACATCGTATGGCACTATTTCTTCATCCAAATCTATCAAACCGTATTTCGCAGACAATATAAATATATTTTTGGGCGAAAACCGTTGGGCGTACTTCAGGTTCATTCGAAATAGCGGGCTGACGTACAAATCCCTAGCTCTTGCCCTATGCTGCAATTTCTTGCTCACACATGAAATCAGAACAACTGTGCTCATAATCTTAACTTAATCATTTAGTGCAGGCTAACGAAAAGCTCACCTGCCGCTATGAAGCTAAGCGGAAAAATGTCAGGTGCAACGTTTGGGCTATGCGTAGTTTGGGATTTTGAAACGATTAACTTTCAATTTACAACTAATTTTATTTAATGCTATAAACTTTAAAATTAACACTTTACCCAAATTACGTATAGCCTTTGTTGTGGTGTCGTTATTCCCTAAATAATTCTTCTAATTCGAGTATTCTTTCAGATTTTATAATCAGTCCCAAATTATTTGGGATACTTGAAAGAACCATAGGTTTTTGAAAATTTGGCGTCATAATTATTTCACCTTGAGCAGTTGCTTGTGGTCCAGCATACAACACTCCAAGAAATATTATTCTACTGGTTCCCATATAAGTATTTCCTTTTTTATCTCTATATCCACCTTCAATAAATATTAGCACTGGTGAGCCACTTGAACCAGGAAAAGCGGCAATATCAATCATAATTTCCTTTTTTCCGTTATAGTCAATTAAAGGATGTGTTGCTGTTGAGCCTTTACGTAAAATTGGCATATTATTAACTTCGTCCCAAATACCATTAGGATAACCAATCATTAAAACATCTTCAAGTGCTGACAGTTCTCCCTTATGCTTTTCTGTTAGTAATAAATCTTTTGTAAATGGAATGTAAAAGAGTTTCTCCCCTTTTTTATTCGCCTCATTTAGAAATGGGGCGATTGGCATTGCACATAAATCAACATCGTCATCAGGGTGTAATCTCCAAAATCTCTCAAAATTTTCAAATGATACAGAAAAGTGTTGAGTATCTAATGGTTCTCCTTTTTCATTTGCCTTAGTAATAATTAGTTTTCCATTTTTTGAATTTCTGATAACGTGTTTATTTGTTATTACAACTGGAACGTGTGTTTTATTCTCTTTGTCTTCAAGAAAATTAAAAAAGAAGCCAGTTCCTGTAGATATTCCACCCGTTTTTAATTCACACTCAATTCTTACTGTTGAGTATGTTAATTGTTCTGATAATGATAAATTCATAGTCATATTATTTCCTTTTTATTTAATGCACCACAACGTTTGTGTAAACGCTATTGTGTTTATCCCTCCAAATTGGCGGGCTAAACGCAATTGTGTATATTTTTCTTTTATCATTTTAAAACTCTCCTTATTCGAAAAAATCATCAATAGGATTCCTGATTTTATCTATCGCCTTCTTTGAAACGTGTGTATAAATTTCAGTAGTCTTGGAACTATTATGTCCCAACAACTCTTGAATATACCTTAAATCTGTACCTTGTTCAAGCAAGTGAGTTGCAAAACTATGTCGTAACATATGTGGGGTAACTTTTTTCTTGATCCCCGCATTTGATGCTGCTTTTTTGAGAATATTTGCAACACTTGTTGGAGAATATTTGCCACCTGTTTGGCCTTCAAAAAGATAAACCTTTGGTTTATAAGCTATATAATAATCACGTAATACTTTTAGCATATTTTCAGATAGCAGAGACATCCTATCTTTTTTCCCTTTTGCACCTTTAATATTTACAATCATTCTTTCCGAATCTATATCAGATATTTTTAAGTTTATTAATTCACTACGCCTTAAACCTGCAGAATAAATCAACATTAAAATGCTTTGATGCTTAATGTTATTACAAGAATCAAAAAGCCTTTTAACTTCTTCTTTGCTAAGCACTTTTGGTAATTTATGTTCTTTCTTTGGCCTATATAATGTATAATATTGTTTTTCCCTACCCAGTACTTTTTCATAATAAAATTTAATAGCATTTATCCTTTGATTTTGCTGACTAATGGAAATATTTTTTGTTTTGATTAAATCAAGAATATACTTATTTATTTCTTCTGTTTTAACATCTTCTAAATTTGAATTTTTGAAAAAATTATAAAAATCTTTAACATAATTACAATAAATATCTATTGTATTTTCACTATATCTTTTTTGAGTTAGACGATTTTTATATTGTTCTAAAATTTCATTCATACAACTATGCTTTACCTGATTTTAAACGCATAACACCTAGCATCACCAGCAGAAAAAAGCAGAGCGACGAAGGAGCGGCGCTTTTTGCTGTCCGAGTGCATGCGATTTTTATGCCTATAATACTTTTAAGCCTCTCATTCGCTTTAATGCAAATATACGCTCTGCTTTTCTGAGTTCACAATAACCACGAACACAAAGAGTTGAACCACTATCTCTTTGATGATCAACATTGATAAGTTCATATGGTTTAACAGTTCTTTGTTTGTAGCTTTTTTCGTTACACTTCTTGTAGCCAAAATTGATTCGCTTACCGTTTTCTATAGCATAGCGGATATTTGCTACACGTTTAGAAAAAGCTATTTCAGAACTGGTGAACTCACCAGAAAAATCTCGTCCTCCATGCTCCTTCGAGTGGCAATTCTCACACAGCAATATTAAGTTTGTTATTTTGTTGCTACCGCCTTTAGATAATGGCTTAATGTGGTGCAAATGAAGATGCCCCCAGTTTCCGCACTTACTGCATTGTTCACCATCTCTTTCTACTACTTGACTTCTTCTCTCTTCCCAATCAGGGGGATATGTAAGAAAGTAATCGTATATTGGGGTGATTTTGGCACGTAAAGAAACTAAGCTATTGGACAACTGGGAAATATTTTCTTCAATTGCAGTAATTTCCCTTTCTATATCGAACGTATCAACAGCTGGCTTTGAAAATATAGAAATAATCTTAAATCCTAAACCTTCACGCTTTTCAATTTAACTCCTAAGTCTATTTAATTTCTCTTGCTGTGCATATATTTCGTTTTCAACATCCTCTTCCTTACCTTGAATAGAATTCAAACACGATTCATGAATTATCCCGCCATCGGAAAGATGAATCCCATCGGAAGCCGCTTTTTTGCAAATTTTACAGGATGGCATTTTCATACTCTTGTGGCATAACTATTTATTCTTTAACAAAATCTATCATAGTCAATATTCTATGTCACTGCCATCACCCCATTTTTTGCACCTTTAAGCTACAAGTAAACTTTTCTTTCTTTTCATTTTTCCTAACTCATTAATCCGATGTCTTTTTTCCTTAATCTTAAAATAATAATCCAATTTAAAATAACACACTTTATCTGATTCATAAATCTTTTCCCTAAACCTAAAAAGTCGTTCTTTAGATGATAATAACAAGTTCATTAACCCATCTGAAATTCGATAATAAATAAATTTACATACAACCTTACCCTTACTATTAAATTTCTCCCTTTTTGCCATATTCTCTAAAAGTTTTGAAACAATTGTATCTTTCTCTATTTGGCTTAATACATTCCAACAAAAGGATACTAACGATAATATAGTCTTTAAAGATTCAAACTTCCTCACAAGACACTTTTCCAGCCCAAATTGCTGTTTCATAAATCTATAGCTTTCTTCTATTTTCCATCTCTTAAAATAAGATTTAATCCTAAAGTAAGCCTCCTTACTGCTACTTATGTGGCCTTCACATAAAAAATAAAGTTTATTCTTATTACCATGAAAGCTCACACTAATAACTGTAACTGCTCGATTGTTGTAGTAACATTTTGCATAACCATAAGAAATACCACCCTTCTTGTAACGCCTGTTTATTATACCATTGCAAATTTTATATACTGACATCTTCTCGCCCTTATATTCTAAATGCCTCTTACCTGTGCTCCTAATAACAAAATTTAAATCTTCTCGAAGAAGATATCTTAAAATTACTCCCCTGTCATAACCCCTATCAAATACAAATAAACCCTTATTTCGAAACTTATCTTTTAATTTATCCAGCATATTTAAGGTCTCTGTATTCTCACTTTTAAAGTCTTGAGATTTAGAACTATAAGCATCTAAATATAATGAAAATAAACGTTTGCTACTGGGGCTATAACACACTGCATGATTTAAATGGAAGCCATTAGCAATACGACCACTACTACCATCGTGGACTTTACCAATAAGCTCAAAGTTTCTACCATAATTGTGAACCAAATCTCCACCATCAATTGATATTATTAACCTGGAATCTGATTCTGTTTCTTTAAGTGCGTAATCAATATTATATGCATTTGAAATAGCAAGTAGATGTGAATAATTAAATGTATTTCTTTGCAACCGCTTTAATGTGTGTTTAATTCCACACTTCTCATTTAAATAACCAGATATGGCAGTAAGATTTAAACTGCGAGTAGCAAAACAACCTGAAATAATCTCAAGAATATACTTTTGTTGCGGCTTTGTGAGATAATCATGAAGGTTTCTTGTAGTGTTTAACATTTTTCCCTTCACATTTTTAGTAATTTCACCTATCATAAACTGCCTCCATTTTGTTGTTATTGTTGCTTTTTTCGTTAAAATCATAATACAACATCTTGGAGGCATTATCAATTATAAATACCTGTCAAATAACATTTCTTATGTAAAAATGGGGTGATGCCAGTCTATGTCAATATTAATCAAAGGACATGAATCAAAACTCACCTAATTTATGATTAAACATTGCTTTTATAATTTTGAAATATAAATTGTGATATTATTACACGCAAAAAGGTTCTAATATGGAAAAAGAGAAAAAATTATTAGACATTGTGAGAGAAAAAATACGTGTTAGACAATATAGTTTTCAAACTGAAAAAACATATATTGGATGGACAAAAAGATATATTTATTTCATAACAAAAAGCATCCTAGCAAATCAAGAAAAAAAGATATAGAAGCATTTTTAACTCATCTTGCTGTCGATAAAAACGTTTCTGCAACAACTTAAAACCAAGCTTTTAATGGTATCTTATTTTTATACGAAAATGTCTTAGATATATCTTTAAAAGAATCTAACATAAATACTCTGCGTGCCAAAAGAAGAGAACATATGCTACAAAGTGGGATAGATATAAGGACTATACAAGAGCTTTTAGGCCATAAAGACATAAGTACTACAATGATATATGTCCATATTCTAAAAGATTTAAACAAAAATATGATAAAAAGTCCTTTGGACTTCTAAATTTTTTTAAAATGGAACCAATACTTTTTAGCTTACCAGAGTAATAAGTAAATTAGCAAATATTCAATGCTATATAAACGAAAACGATAATCAAAATCCCCGAGCTACCCCGGGGATAATATTTACTTTTTTAGTACCTTATTTAAAATATTTTCCGCTGCCATCACTATTGCATTATTTGCCGGATAAAAGCTCTGAAATGGCTGAGCACAATAGCTAAAATTAAACAAATCCATAGCGGTATTATTATTTTGAATGGCAAGAGAAATTGTGTCTATTCTGCCAGGCACCCCTTCGCCTGCCACAACCTGCCCGCCTAAGATTTTCAATGTCTTTTTATCAGCAATAAGCTTTACTTTGACCTTTTTTGCTCCGGGAATTATCGGAAATCTGGTAGTAGTCTCACCATAACCGGCTATTACATCAAACCCTCTCTGCTTTGCCACTTCCTCGGTAAAGCCAGTGCCCCCCATCCTGTATTTCTCAACCTTTGTAATAGCACCATTTATAAACCCTTGATATTTATAATCTCTGCCCAATAAATTATAGGCAAGTATTTTTGCCATCGGCACAGCGTTTGTAGCAAGCTTGCCACCGATAGGCTTTTTATCAATGTAGGAAACAAAAGATGCCACATCACCTGCTGCATATACATCCTTGATATTTGTTTCCATCTTTTCATTGACCACTATCCCATAATTGTCAATTTTAAGTGCAGTATCCTTAAATATTTCCACATTAGCCTTTACGCCCACAGAAAAAATTATCAAATCATTTTCTCCAAGCTCAATATGGCTACCGTCAGATAAATTTACCTTTTGGACAAATTTTTCTCCATCAAGACTTTCTACCTTTGTATTAAGTAGCAATTTGACACCAATCCCACCTATCTCCTCTTCCGGCAGTTCAGTCATATCTTTATCAAGCAGATTGGGCAATACCCTATCTTGCATCTCTACAAGATAAGTCTGCAAACCTTTTCTAAAAAGTGCCACAGCCATCTCAATGCCTATATTTCCGGCACCGACTACCACTGCCTTTTTGGCACCGCTATTTATACACCCGAGAATCTGCTCCAAATCGCTTTCGGTCTTTACTGTCGCTATATTTTCCAAATGGCTCCCTTTTATTGGTGGTACAAATGGTGAAGCTCCTGTAGCAATAATAAGTTTGTCATATTCAAAGCTGCCATTATTTTCCGTAAATACGTTTTTTTTATCAAAATCAACCTTTACAACTTTATCTTTTACAAGCTTTGCACCGACATCAAGCACAAGGCTATCTTGCTTTCTAATCTTTTCCTTCTCTACCAAATCTTCTACTACGTAAGGCAAAGCACAGTAAATGACACTGTAAGGTTCTGGTCTTACCATTGTGATGTCAATCTGATCATTATGTGCCTTAAGTGTCCTTGTCGCCTGTATCCCTGCCGGTCCACCACCAATAACCACTACTCTCATAATCTTCCTCCTTCATTCATATAGCAATATATGAATATATGTATTTACAGATATATAGTCAACGACTTTTTTGAATATTTACCCGTTTATTGTCCGGCAACCTGTCAAATATAACAATATTCAATTTCTCTTCATTGCAAAATTTATTGCTCTAAATTAACCTCCTTGATATTATTGATTATGAAAATTAGGCTACCAAAAATTTATTACTTGATGTTTGCATCTATCTGCGTGGGGCTGCTCTCCAAATTTTTCTTAATAATTGCGTATCTGCTAAGTATCATATTGATAATATTATTTTTTGAAAAAAGGCTAAGGCAGATTTTACTATTTTTGTTATGTGGGATATTTTTAATTAGCAACTTTGCAACGGTAATTCTTGATAAAAAAAGCTATGGTAAAAAGGCTACAACATATTACTCAATCACAAAAAATTTCAAATCATATGAAAATTTTGATATAGGCGACATCATAATCGGCAAAAAAGAGTCTATAAATCAATATTCTATTAACATTAAGCCGCTCTTGACTTTAAAAATTCCAGTTGTGTCTTCAATAATCTCATTCAGAAAGAATTTAAGCGAAAGACTATATCTAAAATCAGGGGAAAAGCTAACTTTAATTCAAGGATTGATTCTCGGAGATAAAAGTAAGATAAGCGGAGCCACAAAGGATAAATTTACCTATCTCGGCCTAAATCACTATCTTGCAATTTCGGGGCTTCATATAGGAATAATTGCAGTAGTCCTGATAACTCTAATACCAAAAATACCTTTAAAACCGAAGCTTTTGATTGTATCTATCATCTTACTATTCTTCACGATACTGACAGGCTTTAAAATACCTGTCATACGCTCTGTAATATTTTTTGCAATCTTAACTATAACCTACATTATGAATGTAAAAGTCGATTTCAAAAATTTTGTTATACTTATAGGCTCTATTTTTACACTTATCTCCCCTCCCACTATTTTTAATTTATCATTTATATTGTCATTTTCCGCCATTTTAGGAATCGCATTTATTATTGAGGAGGAAAAACATTTTTTATTTAACATTTTTATAACTTCAATAGCTGCAACAATTTTTACTCTACCTTTTGTGCTCTACTTTTTCAAAATGTATAATTTTTTGGCTGTTATAAATACGATAGTAGTTTTTCCGATAATCTATCTGCATATTGTATGCGGCGTTTTTACGCTACTATATGAAAATATTTTTATAAGGCCGCTTATTGTAAATGAAAATATTTTAAATCAGATGCTTGATCTTTTGATAAAATATGAATCTCATTTTTTTACAACAAATAAAATCCCACTCATTATATTTGTAGTGATGCTCTTAACCATACTTATTTCTCTAATAACAAGAAAGAAAATACTACTTGTCATTATTCCTATTTTGGCTTTGATACCTTATTATACTCCTGATAAAAATATCTACTTTCCAAACTTTATAAGAAGTAAAGCCGTAATCGATATGACTTCAAATGAGATTTATTACCAGGGGTTTTATTCAGATTACAGATACAAACTACTCCCCTATCTGCTCGACAAAAATATCAGTTTAAAATTTAATCGCGGCTATTTTAGAATATATGACGGAGAAAATATCTTTATAAAACATAATGAAGAAATTAAATCACTGACAAATATTTGCATAAATAGCACTAACGACAACTGTCTATTTGAATATTTTACAAACAAAGGCTATTTTAAAGGGATAACGTATAGACAAGACAAAATTTACATTGTATATGATACGGACTTGGAAAAGGGGAATATTTTTACTCTAAAAAACAAAAAAGAGCTTATTTTTAGTCCAAAGGGAGCATTAATAGATGAAAATTTTCCTAAATGAAAAGGAAATTGATTTAAACAAACAAACAACAATTGAAGAATTGAAAAATTCTTTTAAACCTGACGCGGATGTCATAATCTATAACGGTCATATGACTAACGAAAATATCTCGCTTAAGGATGGCGATTCTGTATTTTTCATAAAAAAAGGTGAAATGCCAAATAGTGAAGAGCTTGAATACCTAATGGCTGCAAGGCACACTCCGGGTGTGCATAAAAAACTAAAAAAAGCAAGAGTAGCCATCGCCGGGCTTGGGGGCTTAGGCTCAAATATTGCAATAAATCTTGCAAGGATGGGGATAGGATATATCAAGCTGATTGACTTTGATATTGTCGAGCCTTCCAACCTTAACAGGCAACAATATTTTATTGACCAAATCGGGATGTTTAAGACTGATGCGATGCTCGACACTTTAAAAAAGATAAACCCATATATTCACTACGAAGCCATAAATATTTACGTGAAAAAGGATAATGTAGAAAAACTTTTCGGGGATGTAGATGTCATAATAGAAGCCTTTGACAAGGCTGAAAACAAAGCTATGCTGATATCCGCAGCATCAATGCTGTTTAAAGATAAATGTATAATTGGTGCTTCAGGTGTTGCAGGGCTTTACGATACATCACTTTTTAAGGTCAAAAAACTTGGGGAAAAGATTTATATCGTGGGCGATTTTGAAAATGAGGCAAAGCCCGGTCAAGGACTTATGGCAACAAGAGTCGCCGTTGCAGCCAACATTCAGGCAAACTTGGCTGTAAACTATATTTTGGAGGAGCTATGAAGATAACACTAAACGGAAAAGATACAGAATTAGAAAAAAATATAACTGTAAGTGAACTATTGCAAAACCTAAAAATCCATAGTAAAGTGGTAGTTGTTGAAATTAATGGAAACATTGTCGAAAAAGACAACTTTGACAATACGTTTATTAAAGAAAATGACAAAGTGGAGGTCGTCCGTTTTGTCGGTGGAGGATAACTTGAGATTTATTTTTATTCTTTTATTTTTTATTTCATCGATATCTTATGCTGATATTAAAACATTTGACTTAAAAAATTTGTCCGAAGTTACCAAAGGGCAAGATTACACAGTGCTCGTATTTTGGGCGACTTACTGCCCTTTCTGCAAAAAAGAATTGAAAGATATCAACAACGAGTACAATAAATTTACGGGAAAAAATATCAAAGTAATTGCTCTGTCAACTGACCTGCTAAAATCCACCGTGGAAAATTTTCTTAAAACGGTAGACTACAAATTTGAAACGTATATAGCCGCAGATGATATCAAAAAACAATTTAATGTTCATTATGTCCCTGTCACCGTAATTATTGATAAAGATGGGGATTTGCACGATATTTCCCCCGGCAGAAAGAGTGTAAAAGATATCTTTGAAATGATGGAAGAGTGATATTACTTTTCCAAAGAAAGTTTCAAACCGAAAATTATAAAAACTAAGCCGGTTAATTTATTGAAGTAAAAGGATACTTTGCGATTGCTTCTAAATTTATAGCTGAGCTTAGCAGAAGAAAATACCAAAAGCATGCACCAAATAAAGCTCGTGGATACAAAGGTAAGACCTAAAACCATAAAACTTAAGATGTGTGACTGACTGTCTTGAGCAACAAACTGAGGTAAAAAAGCGAGGAAAAAAATTGCAACTTTTGGATTTAATGCATTGGTCAAAAAACCTTGCCTGAAAATTTTCCATATATTTTTTATTAAATTATGCTCTGCACTTTCTTTGGCTATCTTTCCTTCAAAAGCCATTTTAAACCCTAAATATATAAGGTAAATAGATCCGATAATTTTAACAAAAGAGTAAACAGCTGCGGATTTAGCAATCAATGTTGAAAGCCCCAAAGATGCCATAAACGTGTGAAACAATATCCCCGATAATATACCAAGGGCTGCCCAAAAACCTGCTTTTTTGCCTTGAATAGCGCTATGCCTTAAAATGTAAAAATTATCAACCCCGGGCGTAAGGTTGAGTAAGATACTGGCAATAATAAATGTCTCAAAATTATAAATTCCTAACATTGTTTACTCTACAAAAGCCCCCACTTTTTTACAAACTCATCATCTATATCCGTCAACCCTCTATTTTTAAGGCTATCAATGGTACTTTTTGTACACAATACATCACCGGGCCACCTTCTTGGAAAATTATCAATCTCCCCCTTGTTTGTACCATCTATCCCTAAGGTGTCATCATAAATAAAAATATCTCTATTGCTATCAATATTATTGACAACACGCCACACAAGCATATAAGGATTATCTATGTCGTTAATGTCACAATCTACTATTACAAGGATTTTAATATATTTAAAGATTCCCTTCAAATCTTCAAAAAGATACTGCATCTTTCTTTTTTTCTTAACTGCAATTACGCAAATGGGATTTTTTGTATCGGTATAATATTGCCGCAAATCAACCACATCTTTTGCAATCTCTTTAATCTTATCCATTAAAATTTCATCGCTTAATATTTCAATCTTGTCATCACTGACCTCTTCCCCAGTGCAATCAATCCCTAATTTGCCACCAACTGCAAATTCATCCGAACTGTGGTCAAGAGCATCTACAACCCCTTTTGAAATGAGCATATTTTTAATTTCAAATCTATTTAAAATATAAGGGATAATCTCTTTGCTTCGTAAATCTGGAGCGTCTTCACCCACAAAAATTGCATGCTTTACAAAGCTCATCTGCCCTACCCCCCAAAAAGCATGCATCACCTGCTGAGCATGCCCGGGATAAAGTGTCTTTATCTTTGCAATTATCAAATTGTGAAACACACCGTTTTCAGGCATGTAATAATCTATCAAATCCGGCGTAGTTGTCTTTAACAGCGGCAAAAAGATTCTTTCGGTAGCATAGCCCATATATTTATCTTCCAAAGGGGGCTTCCCTACTACTGTGGCTGCAAATACAGGATTTTTCCTTTGTGTAATTGCTGAGACTTCCAAAAAGGGATATTCCTCTTCAAGAGTGTAATATCCGGTATGATCACCAAAAGGTCCTTCGATTCTCATTTGCGTCGGGTCAACAAACCCTTCAATTACATAATCCACGTCATAAGGCACGTAAATATCGTTTGTAAGCGATTTGACAAGCCTTGCACTTTTCTTTTTTATAAACCCGTAAAGCATAAGCTCAAATACACCTATAGGAAGAGGAGCTTGACCGCACCAAATATATAAAGGGTCTCCCCCTATTGCTATCGATACTGGCATCTTTTTGCCGGCTTTTTTGTATTCGTGAAAAAAGTGATTGCTATCCTTATGAATCTGCCAATGCATCCCCAATGTATAATCATCATACACCTGCAAGCGATACATTCCGAGATTATTCATTTTGCCGTCAAGACTTTTCGTATATACCTGCCCCATTGTTATAAACGGGCCACCGTCTTTTTCCCAAGTAGTTAAAATAGGCAAGTCACCTAATTTGGCATCTTTGCCCAATTTTACTATCTCCTGACATTCCCCTTTTTTGTTTAACCTTTTTGGGAAAACGGATTTAAGAGAAAAAAGGTCATTGATCATGGATATTTTATCTGTAAATTTTAAAGGTGGTCTCATTTTTATCAGCTTTTCAATATTTTCAGCTATCTTTTCCACATCACCGATAAAAAGCTCAACCGCCTTATAATTGCAAAATACGTTCATCAAGACAGGCTCACCAAATTTCTTCCCTCGTTTTCTATCAACAACATTTGTAAACAAAAGAGCCTTGCTATCCCTTTTTTTCACTTCAATATATGCAAGATGCGCCGCCTCAAGATATATATCCACTTCGTTGTCTATTATTTTCAGCAAATTATGTCTTTTTAGCTTTTCAATAACTTCAATGCTATTCATAAATATTCTCCGCTAACTATTTATCTTTGAATTCCAACTTTCCCCGTCAGAAAAATACTCCACACTTTCATAAAACTTGTCAACGCAACCCTGCCAAAATTCAAAATATACAGGCTCAATAACATAACACCTAATGTCTTGCATAAAAATATTCTTAATTCCGTTTATATTAAGTCGCATATCATCAAATTTAGACTCGACTACCCTTCTAAAAGTAATAATATCGCTTTTGACCGAAATCCATTCCCCTTTTTTAAGCCCCGAACCCCTTTTAAAGAAATTCTTTATTAATTCGGTCATCGGCATACTTTTAACAATCCCCTCAATCCTGACCTGCCTCTCAAGCTCAAGCCATGCAAAATGGGCTGAAACAAAACTGTTTTCATTAATCTGCCTGACTTTTTTGGTATCGACATTGGTAAAAAATAAAAATCCTTGTTCATCATAACTTTTAAGTAAGACGACCCTCTGGGACGGCCTTAAGTTATTCCCCACTGTGGCAAGGGTAAAGCTATTTGGCTCAAGTATTTTATTACTTACTGCATCTAAAAACCAACTTTCAAACAAGCTAAAAGGGCTGTCAGGTAAATTTTGTAAATTTGCCATTTTTCCTCGTGGAGTTTTTATCGTTATTTTGATATGATAAAAAAAAGAAAGATTTGTAGCAATAACTTTGTTTGATAAAAGATATATTTGTCAATTGGAGACAATAAATTGGGCATAGTAACCGACATATCGATAATACTTATTGTGGGATTAATCGGCGGAATAATAGCTCAGCAGCTCAGACAACCTTTGATATTGGGCTACATTTTAGCTGGGATTATTGTTGGGCCTTCAACTACTTGGCTAACCATAACTGATACACATAATATCGAGCTTCTTGCTGAAATTGGAGTCGCACTGCTGCTTTTTGCCCTCGGTATTGAATTCTCTCTAAAAGAACTAAAACCGGTGAAAAAGATTGCACTCATCGGCACACCCATTCAAGTTGCCTTGACCACCCTGTTTGGCTATTATTTGGGTCGATTTTTCGGATTTGACAAGATAAATTCTATTTGGTTTGGAGCGACAATTTCCGTTTCAAGCACAA
The DNA here is from genome assembly GCA_022813675.1 of Deferribacteraceae bacterium V6Fe1. Lineage (GTDB taxonomy): Bacteria > Chrysiogenota > Deferribacteres > Deferribacterales > Deferrivibrionaceae > Deferrivibrio > Deferrivibrio metallireducens. The sequence continues at coordinate 107,849 of CP063375.1, forward strand.
TGGTTGTGCTAAAAACGCTAATGCGTCAAGAAAGGCTCGGCACACTTTCAAGCAGAGTAATGATAGGCATGCTTCTGGTGCAAGATTTGGCAGTCGTCCCGATGCTGATAATACTTCCTCAGCTTAGCAATCCCCAGGACGCTTTGAGTATATTAGGTTATGCCGGTATTAAGGCAGCTATATTTTTGATATCTATGTTTTTCATGGGCACAAAAATTGTTCCTAAAATTATAAAGTATGTTGCCAGTTGGAATTCAAGAGAGTTATTTCTACTTTCAATTACTGCTATGGGGCTTGGCATAGGTTATATTTCATACATTTTTGGGCTATCTTACGCCTTTGGAGCTTTTGCGGCAGGTATGGTTTTAAGTGAATCCGATTATGGTCACCAGGCATTAAATGATATTATCCCTTTGCGTGACCTATTTGTGTTGCTGTTTTTTGTTTCCGCTGGTATGCTTTTTGACCCAAGTTTCCTTATCAAACATTGGAAAATGGTGATTGCTGCAGCTATCCTTATATCTATCATTAAAGGAACAATATTTTCAAGCTTGGCGCTTTTATTTAAGTATCATAATGTTGTCCCTTTTGCACTCGGGCTTGGACTTTTTCAAGTAGGGGAATTTTCTTTTGTGCTGGCAAGAGCAGGTATCAGCACCAATTCGATATCACAAGAGCTATATTATCTTATTTTAAACACTGCGATTATCACAATGGTATTGACACCCGTCATCTCTAACTTTACCGCACCCTTATACGCTTGGAGAAGAAAATCGAGTAAAAAAGAGCCTTTACACACAATTAGCATACCTAATGATGAAATTTCAGGACACGTCATTATTGCAGGAGCAGGGAGGCTTGGGAACTATATCGCAGAAATCTTATTTAAGTTTGGAATAGAATTTATTATTATAGAGATGGATTATAGAAAATATCAAAACGCCAAAGACAAAAATTACCCAATTATATATGGAGACGCATCGCAAGAAGTTATTTTAAAGGCTGCTAAGGTTGAAAATGCAAATTTAATGCTTATTACCATCCCAAATATTATCATAGGCAAAACAATAGTTGAGCAAGTAAAAAATCTTAACAATTCGCTTCACATTGTGGCAAGAGCAAGCAGCATAGAGCATTTAAAACTTTTAAATGAGCTGGGAATCTACGAAGCCGTCCAGCCTGAGTTTGAAGCAAGTCTTGAAATTGCAAGACAGGCACTTGTTCATTACGACATTCCAAGGTCTGAAATTCAAAAATTTACTGATTTGGTAAGAAGAGATTTATATTCTTCACTATATGAAAATAAAGATAATTACGAAGAGCTGGCAAAGCTTCAGCTAGCTTCAAAACTATTTGATTTGACCTGGCTCAAAATCCCTGACAACAGCTCTCTTGCAGGTAAATCCATCAATGAGCTCAACATTCGTAACCTGACAGGGGTGTCAATAATTGGAGTTTTGAGAAAAGGGGCACTTATTTCAAACCCAGATAAAGATTTTATCTTCTCTGTTGGAGACAATATTGCAATTATTGGCAACAGCAAACAGATAAGCAACTTTAAAAGACTATTTGAAGTGGATTAAACAAATTAAGGTGTACTGATATTTAAAGTCAGTCTATATTTTCATCTCTATAAATTCTAAACGCATTCCATGTCTGATAAACACTCATAAGCTCTACGGAGTTAACATTAACATGCTCAGGAAGTGTGGCACACCAATAAACCGCTTCGGCTATATCTTCAGAAGTCAAAGGCTTTGTATTCTCATAAACTTTGTCAGCCCTACCTTTATCCCCTTTAAATCTTACTGTAGAAAACTCTGTATTTGCCATACCCGGCTCAATGTTTGTACATCTGACCTTTGTACCGAATAGGTCATTTCTTAAATTCCTTGAAAATTGTGCAACAAATGCCTTTGTGCTTCCGTAAACATTACCCCCCGGATATGGCCAGCTTCCTGCTACCGAGCCGATATTAATAATATGACCACTATTTCTTTTTACCATGTATGGCAATATTGCTCTTGTGCAGTAAACTACACCTTTAATATTTGTATCTATCATTCTTTCCCAATCCTCAATATCTGTTTCATGGGCAGGCTCAAGCCCCAAAGCAAGACCTGCATTATTTACCAAAATATCAATGTCACTATGCTTTTCAAACACTTTAAAGACATCTTCTTTATTTGTCACATCCAGCACTTCAAACAAACAACCGGTTTTTTTGGAAATGTCATTCAAACGTTCCTCTCTTCTTCCGGATATAATCACATTATGACCATTATTGATAAATTTATACGCTATAGCTTCTCCAAAACCGGAAGTGCTGCCTGTAACAAAAACTTTCATTTCTCCCTCCAATCTGAAAATAGATACAATAAAAGCCGGCTTAAGCCGGCTTTTATTTATTTACCATCAAAGAGTGACCATGGTCCTCTGTTTTTTGAAAACTTAATAGCATCATCCTTTTCAGTCCCGGTATAATCGTTTCTTACTTTGAAAATCTGACCGGGGAATATCAAATCAGGGTCTTTGATTGTGTCTTTGTTAGCCCAGTAAATAAGTGGCCACATAAAAGGATTCATATATTTTTTATCAGAAATCTTCCAAAGACTGTCACCTTTTGCAACTGTATACATTGTAGGCTCGTTCTTTTTAGCCTCTTCCATAGCTTTCTTAACTTCTTCAGCCTTAGCAGCGGAAATAGCCTCTTTGTTTTGCCTTAACAATGCCTCGATTTCAGCCATCAAGGCCTTTGCTTCTTCAGGCTTACATTCATCAACATAAGCTTTAGCTTTTGCGTACTTTTCTTTTAGTTGGGTGTAAGTAACTGAAGAATATTTTACAGCATCACCTTGGATAGCATCAATCTCTTTACCATACTCCTCAAGCTTTACAGCCACCTTATCATTTTCAGTTTTTCTTTCTTTAGCTACCTTCTCTGCCTCAGCTGCCTTAGCCTTAGCTTCAGCTAAGCTTGCTTCAGCTTCATCATAATATTTGCCCTTAAATGTATAATTTTTAGCTTCTTCCATTTTTTCTTCAGCATTTTTAAACGCTTTATTAGCCTCAGCATACTCAGCAGGAGCACACTTCTCGGCATTATACCCTTGAGCCCCTTTTAATGCAGCCTGTGCATCATCATAAGCCTTCATTGGTGGCTTAGCACATGAAACCATAACAGCAGCAACTGAAACAGCTAATGTAAATTTTATAACTCTCTTCATAATGACCTCCTTAATATTATTTAAACATACCATACATATTAATACTTGTCAAACCGTTAATATTATTCTTTTTCTATAATATCAAGCTTAATATACAGCTCTTTGAGCTGCTTTTCATCAACATAGTTTGGTGCATCTGACATCATATCTGTAGCCTTCTGAGTCTTTGGAAATGCAATTACATCCCTTATAGAATCAGCCTTGCATATAATAGACGCTATCCTATCCACTCCAAAAGCAATCCCGCCGTGAGGAGGTGTACCGTATTTCAGTGCATCTATAAAAAATCCAAACTTTTGCTCACATTCCTCTTTAGTCAGGCCTAATGTATCAAACATTTTTTGCTGGATGTCACTACGATGTATCCTTATACTTCCTCCGCCGATTTCTGAGCCATTCAACACAAGGTCATAAGCCTTTGCCCTAATTTTACCTGGGTCAGTATCAAACAACTCTAAATCTTCATCAAGCGGTGCTGTAAACGGGTGGTGAACTGCTGCATATCTCTTTTCTTCTTCATCCCATTCAAGAAGAGGGAAATCAACCACCCAAACAAAAGAGTACTTATCTTTGTCTATCAATCCAAGCCTTTTACCAAGCTCAAGTCTCAGCTTTGACATATACAAGTTAACTGTTTTCTTATCGCCAGCCCCAAAGAAGATAATATCATTTGGCTTGCCATCCATTATTTCAATTATCTTATTCACTGTCTCTTCACCTAAAAATTTCAAAATAGGCGAATTCATACCATCTTCGGTAATTTTAATATATGCAAGCCCTTTTGCACCAAGTGAAGTAACAAAACTTGTAAGGTCATCAATATCTTTTCTTGAAAAACTGCCTGCGCCTTTAGCATTTACCGCTTTTACGACACCGCCGGATTTTATAACATCTCTAAATACTTTAAACTCTGTATTTTCAAAAAGCTCAGTTATTGTTTTCAAATATAACTCGAATCTTGTATCAGGAGCATCATGTCCATACTTTTCCATTGCCTCAGCATAGCTCATTACAGGAAATGGGGTCTGAATCTTCATACCAACGACTTTATCGAAGATTTCTACAAAAAGCCCTTCAATAAGTTTCATCAAATCTTCTTTGTCGATAAAAGACATCTCCATATCAAGCTGAGTAAATTCAGGCTGTCTGTCGGCTCTTAAATCCTCGTCTCTAAAACATCTTACAATTTGGAAATATCTCTCAAAACCCGAAACCATCAAAAGCTGTTTAAACATCTGCGGAGATTGAGGCAATGCATAAAATTTGCCGGGATTAACTCTACTTGGGACCAAATAGTCTCTTGCACCCTCAGGCGTACTTTTTGTCAAAAATGGAGTTTCAATATCTAAAAAACCTTTATTATACAGATACTCTCTGATTGTTCTCGTAAGATTGTGTCTTGTAATTATGTTGTTTTTTAAAGTAGGTCTTCTTAAGTCAAGATACCTGTACTTTAGTCTGATATCCTCACCGATATTTACAGTGTCTTCTATCATAAACGGAAGAGGAAGAGATTTGTTTAATATTTTAAGCTCAGAAACAATAATTTCTATCTCCCCTGTTTTGAGCTTTTCGTTAACTGTCCCTTCGGGTCTGTGCTCAACAACACCCTTAACAGCAATAACATACTCACTCCTGATATTCTCCCCTAAGCTATGCACTTCACTGTTTATTTCAGGATTTAAAACAACTTGTGTAATACCTTCCTTATCCCTGAGGTCAATAAATATTACACCGCCATGGTCTCTTCTTCTTTGAACCCAACCCATTAAAATAACTTCTTTACCAACATCTTTACCGCATAACTCACCGCAACTATGCGTTCTTCTCCAATTACCCATTTGTGTAAGCACGGCCTTCCTCCTTTATGCCAATTCACCCTTTATGAATTCTGCCAGATTTTCTATTTTAACTTCACACTGAGTTGAAGTTTTCATATTCTTTACGGTAACAACCCCTTTATTTAACTCATCTTCACCGAAAAATAATGCAAATGACGCATTTGACTTATCAGCCTTTTTAATCTGTGATTTGACAGATGCAAGCTCATAATCGAACTCAACCGATAAACTATTTCTCCTAAGATCATTAATTACTGGGAGTATATCCTTTAATCTCTCCCTGTCAAAAATAATGCAATAAGCATCAATGGATTCATTTATGTTAAAATCTTTTTGCATCATTATATTTACAAGCCTATCAACCCCTATCGCAAACCCGATACCCGGAATATCAGGTCCGCCAAGAGTTTTTATAAGGCCGTCATATCTACCTCCGGCACCGACTGCACTGCTTGCCCCAAGGGCAGTAGTAGTCATCTCAAAAGCCGTCCTCACATAATAGTCAAGCCCTCTTACTATTTTAGGGTTGACAACGTATTCAATCCCCATGTCATCCAAATATTTTTTTGTTTCGCCAAAATGTTCGTTACATGAACCACAAAGGTAATCTATCATGAGAGGAGCATTTTTCGTGATACTTTTGCATGTCTCAATTTTACAATCCAATATTCTTAAGGGATTGGTATCGAGCCTTCTCTTACAATCAGCACAAAGCTCATCTTTTTTATCCTTCAAAAATGCGATAAGATTTTCCCTATATATAGGTCTGCATTCCGGACAGCCTACACTGTTTATTTCAAGGGTAAGAAAATCTTGTATTTTGCACTTGAGAAAAAAAGTATAAAGAAGATTTATAACATCAGCATCTGTCAAAGGGGAAGAGCTCCCGAAAACTTCGATACCAAGTTGATAAAATTGTCTGAATCTGCCTTTTTGTGGTCTTTCTCTTCGAAACATCGGGCCATAATAGTAATATTTTTTTACTCCCGGAGGGTTTTGCAGATTATTCTCTATGAAAGCACGCACCAACGAAGCAGTCCCCTCCGGCCTTAAGGCGAGTATTTCGTCATTTCTATCTTTAAATACAAACATCTCTTTTTCAACTATATCTGTTGAAGCTCCAATACCTCTGTCAAAGACTTCAACTTTCTCCAATATGGGCAGTTTAAATTCGTTGAAACCAAAACTTCCAAAAGTATCTTTTGCGATGGTCTCAACCAACTCCCAATATTTAACTTCCACTCCGAAAATATCCCTAAAACCCTTAACTTTTCTAAACAAAATTCCTCCAAGTTAACAATTTTAAAATCACAACAGCTTACCAATTAATACACTTTAAAATAACTGTCAATTGAAACATTAAAATACTACACAGCAAATCTTTCCTTTATCATGGCGACTATCATTTTGCTCACTTCATCTATATCCGATTTACTAAGATTTATTGCCAAATGATAATGGTTTAAATCTGTCACGTCCTCATTGTAATAATGCATAATATAATTATATCGTTTCTTCTCAATCTCTTGAATTTTCTGCTCTGCAGTCTTTTCGTCAATTTTTTCTCTCTTTGAAACCCACTGTATCTTTGATTTTTTATCTGCATAAAGTCTTATATGAATTGCATTGGGGTAGCCTTTGAGAATAAACTGTCCCCCCCTGCCTACAATTACCACATTATCCTTCTGCGCTAATTTATGAATTATTTTTTCTACAGTGTTTTGATATTTTTCGCTGTCAAAAGATAGATCTTGGTTTATATTTTCCTGAAAAAGCCCCTCATCATCGTCAAGTTTTAATCTGCAATACTTCAATTCTTCATCTTTTAAATTAAAAATATCTTTAAATATTGAAAAATCGACATATTTAGATAATGTCGCCTTAAAATTTGAATGCCTCTCTTCATCATAGTCCTTGACTATTTCCCTGTCAGTATCGGTAAGAATCGAAACATATTCGATAATCTCTTTGTTAATAATCTTATAATTCAGCTTTTTAGCAACCCTTTCGGCAACATAGTCACCTGCACATCCAAACTCTTTTGAAATTGTAATTATCGCCATTTTAACTCTCCGATTACCGTAATATCATAATCATATTTAATACCTTTAATTATATCATCAATTTTACTTTTAGTAACCGGGTGAACATAACCCGGGCAAATCTCTTGTAATGGGATTAGAAAAAAGCTTCTATTTTCAAGATCATAATGAGGAATCTCCAAATTTTCTTCCTTTAATATTTCACCACTAAAATCTACTATATCAATATCAATTACCCTTTCTCTCCAAAATCCCAATTTCTCTTTCCCCATCCTTTTTTCAACAGATTGCAGGGCTTCAAGTAAATCAAAAGGGGAAAGTGCAGTAGATACAACTGCAGAGACGTTAAAATACCTGTCCTGATTATCCATCAACATAGATTTTGAGGCATAAACTCTTGAAACTTTTTCAACTTGGGAGATTTTTGATATGTGCTTTAATGCTCTTGATAGATTTGAAGATTTGTCACCTAAATTTGACCCCAAATTTAATATAACTTTTTTCTGACTCATTATTAGTTTTTAGACTTCGCCTTACTCCCTATTTCCGTTAAGACTTCCGCAAATGTAGGGTGATTGAAAATAAATTCAGAAATTTGATCTATCTTTATCTCAGCCTGTATTATCATAGTAAACATCGAAATCAGCTCAGCTGCCCCTTTACCGATAATGTGCGCCCCAAGAACACGTTTGAGATTCTTATCATATATAATCTTTGCAAAACCTTTGCTGTAGCCCATAATTAACGATTTCTCAAGGTTGCTGTATGTATACTTTAGCGAAGCAGGGTCAAAACCTACAGCAGATGCTTCCTCATCCGTATAGCCTACTGAGGCAATCTCAGGATCTAAATAAGCAACTTTTGGTAAAATATTTGTATTTTTATATATAGGACGGTTTAATATACTCGAAGAAACTATTTCGGATGAAAGATGCGCCCAGTTTACAAGCATATCGCCGCCGGTAGCATCCCCTACAACGTAAATATTTTTGTTGGTTGTTCTAAGTTCGGAGTCCAAAACAGGTCTGTCGTCTTCACACTTTACCCCGATAGTTTCAAGATTTAACTTTTCAAGGTTAGGTTTTCGTCCAATAGCCACAAAAACAGCTTCAGACTCAATCTTTTCATCCCCTTCAGTAAACAAAATTGTTTTATTCCCTATCTTCTCAATATTATGCACATTCTTATTATAAAAAATCTTTATCCCATCTTTTTTGAATGAATCTTCCAAACGTTTTACGATTTGTTCATCAAAGCTTTTCAAAAGTCGGCTGTCCTTTTCTATAATTTTAACTTCACAACCAAGTCGTTTGAAAAATGTGGCATATTCGCATCCAATAAAACCGCCACCTAAAATAGCAATGGACTTAGGTATCTCTTCAAGATTAAATATGTTTGAGGCATAGTACATCTTACTGCAATTAATGTTTTTTAATGTTTTTTCCACAGAGCCTGTAGCTATAACTGCTTTGTGAAATTTGATCTCTTTTTTCTCTCCATTAAAGTTAAATTCCACCTTATTTTCGCCGGTAAAAAATGCCTTCCCTTCAATTAACTTAACATTAGCCTCTTCCAAGTCTTCCTTATAAGATTTTATCAGTTTGTTTCTGATTGCATCTATATTCTTTTTAACCTTCTTAAAGTCTATGTCATAATCTTTCTCATTTTTTGTGTTTAAAATTGGCAATACTCTCTCTTTAAAGCTGTGAAAAAGATAGCTTTGATAAAGAAAAGCATTTGAAACAACGCTGCCAGAATATGAATAGTTACCCCCCGGCTTTTCATCTACAAGGTAAACATCATAACCTTTTCCTGAGAGTGAAAGAGCAGTGCTGACCCCTGCTGGGCCAGCACCTATGATTACAATATTTTTTTGAGCCATTTTATGTTATGCACCCAGTTTCCCGGCCAAACTCTTTATTTCATCAGCCTTATTCGTCTTTTCCCAAGGGAAAATTTCTCTGCCAAAATGTCCATATGCAGCAGTTTGTTTATAAATAGGCCTTCTCAAATCAAGTGCATCCATAATCCCTTTTGGTGTAAGATCAAATAATTGCTTTACAATTTTCTCAATTTCAACATCTGGAATTATAGCGGTATCAAAAGTATTTACCAATATAGATACAGGACGGGCGACACCTATAGCATACGCAAGCTGAATCTCACATCTTTTTGCAATACCTGAAGCTACTATATTTTTTGCTACCCACCTTGCAGCATAAGCTGCACTTCTATCAACCTTTGATGGATCTTTTCCACTGAAACATCCGCCTCCATGCCTTCCACTTCCGCCGTAAGTATCAACGATTATCTTCCTCCCGGTAAGACCACAATCCCCCATAGGACCACCTATTACGAAACGTCCAGTGGGATTTATATGATAAGTAATATTTTCTGCATCTAACAAATGTGAAGGGATTACCTCCTTTATAACCTTTTCAATCACATCTTCTTTAAGGTCTTTCAACTTAACATCAGGAGAGTGTTGAGTAGAAACAACCACAGTGTCCACTCTCAAAGGTTTATTCCCTTCATACTCAATTGTTACCTGAGATTTTCCGTCAGGTCTTAGATAAGGCAATATATCTTTTTTTCTGACTTCGGCCAGTTTCATACATATTTTATGGGCAAGCATTATAGGCAAAGGCATTAACTCCTCTGTCTCATCACATGCAAAACCAAACATCAAACCCTGATCTCCTGCTCCGCCTGTATCAACGCCCATAGCAATATCTGGAGACTGCTTGTCAATCGTTGTAATCACACCGCATGTTTCGTAATCAAACCCATACTTAGCCCTTGTATACCCAATCTCTTTTACCGTTTCTCTTACTAACTCAGGTATATCCACATAAGTCCTCGTAGTAACTTCCCCCGCAACTATAGCTAACCCGGTAGTAACCATTGTCTCACAAGCAACCCTTGAATAAGGATCATCTTTTAACATCGCATCCAATATGGCATCACTTATCTGGTCAGCAACCTTGTCAGGATGACCTTCGGTAACCGATTCTGAAGTAAATACAAATTTTCTTTCGCTCACTTTTCGCTCCTTGTATATTATTACACTTAATTTTTTAACCTAATTCTGCTGCAATCTGCTCCATTCTATCTTTACATTTTAATTTTCTTTTTTTCATCTCTTTAATTTTTACTTCAACTTCGGGGGGAAAATATTTTAGGCTGTACAATGCTTCCAAGTCCTGCTCCAAAGATATGTGCTCGTAATACAATTCTTTAAATTCTTCATTCTCATTCAAGAGCTTCTGAACTAATTCTTCATTAACTTTAAGCATAATTCACCCCTAAGTTATTTAATTTCATTAAAATTGCATTTATTCCTCGTCCATAATAATCTTTTCGCATAGAATAACTCTTAAAGCCAAACTTTTCATAAAGAGCAATGGCTTTCTCATTATCCTCTCTTACTTCAAGATAAAATTTGTATCCTATATGTTTATTTAAAACAAATTCCATCAGCTTACTGCCAATCTTGCGTCCTTGATACTCTTTTTTAACAGAAATATTCGCAATATCGATTTCATCAAATAATATATATAACACCACATATCCTGCTATCTGCCTTTCAAACTCGTATACATATATGGTGCTTTTATCTGAGTATAGTTCATTTAAAAAAGACTCATAGCTCCATGGTGTAACATAATTTTCATTCTCAATTTTTACTATCTCGTCCAAATCAGTTAAGGTTGCAACCCTTATCAAAATTTATCTCCGCTTCAGATTTTCTCATATAAAATGGAATAGCTTCAGTAATAAATTCATTAAGTTTAGGCGAACTCATCCCTACCAAAGGGTTTAAACTCTCATCAAGGGTATAAAGCTCACTAAAACTGTTCAGCTCATCTTTTGTTACATTCATACATTCACTATATTTTCCATTTGCAAAGTCAAACTCTTTAACACCATAATATTTACCAATGAGCTTTATCGCAACAACTACCTGTTGCCTGCCAAGACTCAAAGCCGCCACATCAAAAGCAGTTATCCCGTAACAGGGTTTACCAAGCCCCACGCAAACACCTTGCAAAAAGGAGACACCTATCCTTACCCCGGTAAAAGAGCCAGGGCCTATATTTACCAAAAAACTATCCACATTATTCAAATCTATATTAATATTATTCAGCATAAAGTCGAAGTTTTCAACCAATTTTTCATTGATATCCTTAAAAGATGGAATAATTACACTCCCTATGAGTTTAAAATTTTCATAATAACCAAGTACTAAGCGCTTTCCGGAAGTATCAATATAAAAATAATTCACAACTATACCCCTGTGTGACCAAATCCACCCGCACCCCTTGCCGTGGAATTTATTTGCTCTGCAGTCTCAAATTTAGCTTTTATCACTTTAGAAAATACTAACTGCGCTATTCTATCCCCTTTTTTGTAGCTAAAATTTTCTTTACCATGGTTTATCAATATTACACCGACTTCGCCCCTGTAATCGCTATCAATTGTTCCTGGTGAGTTTAAAACCGTGACACCAAATTTTAAAGCCAGTCCGCTTCTTGGCCTTACCTGTCCTTCATACCCGTCAGGGATTTCCAAAAATAGCCCGGTTTTGACTAACTTTACTTCTCCCGGCTTAATCACACCATCCTCAGCTGACTTTAAGTCGGCACCTGCAGCACCATCCGTTGCATATTCGGGTATAAGTAAATTATCCAAAGCTTTTACCTTAACTATAATGTCCTGCATTTGGTTATCCCGTAATCATATATTTTTTTGTATATAATATTTAAATCTTGCAAGCTGTAATCTTGTATTTTTCTTTCAATTTCACTTGGTGCAACAAGCCTATTCTCATTTATAAACTGCTTTGTGTTTATCTCAAACCTGTTTGAAAGGCTTTCATAACCAGACCTCAAACTTAAAATAATCTGATTTTTTGCCGCGTTTAATTCCTTTTCTTTAAAACCTCTTTTATAAATCAGCTCAAGCTCTTTAACAAGATTTTTATTAAATTTTTCATATTTTCTACCGTCAATTTCAGCATCAATACTCAGATATCCCCCAATTTTATATAAAGTCACATCGCTGTTTATATTATAACACAACCCCAAATCTTCCCGCAACTTTTGAAATAACCTTGATGACATAGATTCGCAAAGCATGTGGCTAATAAGATGATAAGCATATTTATCTTTTGAGTAAATATCTTCAAGGTTTAAAAAATAAGATAAATAGGTCTGCTCATACTTCAAATCAAATTCTTTTTCAAAAATCTTAATGTTTTCTTTTGCATATTTTTTGGTTACAAACTGTTTTTCAGGTATTTTTGATGCCAAAAAATTCAGTTTTTTATCATCAAAGTTACCCGAAATCACGCCAAAGTAGCCGTATTTGCCAAAATATTCATTCCAATAGCCGGTTAATGTTTCATATTTAATATTTTCAAGAGTTTCAAGGCTCCCTGCTATGGGTAGACAATACCCGGCATTGGAAAAAAGATAACTTTCAGATATTTCGGAAAAGTATTCTTGCGGGTTATCTTTAATCGAAACTATTTCAGAAGAAATTACATCTTTTTCCTTATAAAACTCATCTTCACTAAAAACCGCATTAAAGCAAACATCGAGAAATATATCAACAAGTTTACTGAAGTTATTCTTAATCATTTTGATATAAAAACAGGTGTATTCCTTAGTGGTAAAAGCATTGATATATCCCCCCAACGATTCAACTTTAAAAGAGATATCTTTTGCCGAATATTTCTTTGTCCCTTTAAAAACCATGTGTTCAATTAGATGAGTAATCCCATTGTTAAGCGTATTTTCATCCGAACTTCCGTTTAAAAAGACAACACCAAGGATAATTAATTCGGAGTTTTTATCTCTGTCACAAATAATAGGTATGGGATATTCGTTATATACAAATCTATCCATAAAAAAGAAAAGGTGCCTTTTCAGACACCTTTTAACAGTTCTTTTCTAGATACTTTCAATCGCCCTTTTTCATCTTTTCCAAGATACTTAACTTCAACTTCGTCACCTACTTTCAGGTGGTCACCAATGTTTTTAGTCCTTTCAAGAGCATATTCTGAGACATGAAGAAGTGCTTCAACGCCTGGAATCAACTCAACAAAAGCGCCAAAATCGGCTATTTTTTTAACCTTTGCCTTGTATGTCTTCCCTGCTTCCAATTCCTGAACAAGAGCAGCTATCTTGTCTTTGGCCTTTTCAATAGCCTCTTTGTTGCTTCCAAAAATATTAAGGATACCGTCATCCATTATATCTATAGAAACACCCGTTTCTTCAATAATAGCCTTTATTGTTTTTCCTCCAGGCCCGATTACGAGACCAACCTTATCAGGTTTGATACTCATAACTTCAAAACGCGGAGCGTTAGGAGATAAATCACCCCTCGGAGCATCGATAATTTCATTCATTTTAGAAAGGATATGAAGTCTGCCCTCTTTTGCCTGTGCCAAAGCTTTTTCAAGGATATCTCTCGATAGACCTTCTATCTTGATATCCATCTGCAAAGCAGTAATACCGTCTTTAGTACCTGCGACTTTAAAATCCATATCGCCAAGATGGTCTTCTATCCCCATTATATCACTCAATACAACATACTTATCTTTTTCATAAATCAAGCCCATTGCGATTCCAGCAACAGCATCCTTGACAGGAACACCGGCATCCATAAGAGAAAGTGAACCACCACATACAGTCGCCATTGAGGATGAACCGTTAGACTCTAATATTTCTGACACTACCCTTATAGTGTACGGGAAATCCTTTTCATCGGGAATCATAAATGAAAGTGCCCTTTCAGCCAAGGCACCGTGCCCAATCTCTCTTCTACCCGGAGCTCTCAAAAATCCAACCTCGCCGACACAAAAAGGTGGGAAATTATAATGGAGCATAAATCTCTTGCTCCCTTCACCTTCTATATCATCAAGCATCTGACTGTCCATTTTTGTGCCAAGTGTAGTAGTAACAAGAGCCTGAGTCTCACCCCTTGTAAAAAGGGCTGAGCCATGAGCCTTTGGAAGAAGGTTAATTTCTATATCTATAGGCCTGACTTCGGTATATCCTCTGCCGTCAACCCTGTGCCCTGAATTTAATGTAATATCTCTAAACACATCTTTTTCTACCAGCCCATAGGCTTCCTTGTAGGCACTCTCAACTTCAGCAAACTCATCACCCAACTCTTCCTTCAACTTAGCAAAATATTCCTCTTTTACATTATCAATAGCGGCATACTTTTCCTGTTTCCCAGGGATTAGAACTGCTTCTTTCAATTTTTCAGCAAGCTCACTATGCACTTTTTGATATATATCCGCAGGAACAGTAAAATCTTTATATTCCATTTTTGGTTTGCCAATCTCAGCAACCATTTTCTCCTGAACAGCAACAATTTTCTTTATATATGCATGTCCAAACTCTAAAGCCTCGACAACTTCTTCCTCACTAACATTGTTCATCCCGGCTTCAACCATAACAATGGCATCTTTAGTCCCTGCAAGAACAATATTCATATCAAGACTGTCATAAGTATCCGCAGACGGATTTATAATCAAATTTCCATCCTTTTTACCAACCCTGACTCCACATACTGGGCCATTAAAAGGGATGTCCGATATCATAAGTGCGGCACTTGCAGCGTTAAGTGCAAGGATATCAGGAGAATGCTTTGAATCACTTGAAACTACGGTTGCAATAACCTGTGTTTCATTCCTAAACCCTTCCGGAAATAGTGGCCTCAAAGGCCTGTCTATAAGCCTTGATACTAATGTTTCCCTGTCTGAAGGACGACTTTCCCTCTTGATAAAGCCACCAGGAATCTTACCCACAGCGTAAAACTTTTCGATATAATTTACAGTTAGCGGGAAAAAGTCTATTTTTTCAGGAGATTTTTTGCTTGCAACAGCAGTAACCAAGACAATTGTATCACCTTGCCTTGCCCAAATACTGGCGTTGGTCTGCTTTGCTTTGAACCCTGTCTCGAAAATAATAGGCTCGACACTATCATCGAGCCTTACTTCAAATTCTTTCACGTCTTTTTTCATTACTTACCCTATTTCCTTAACCCTAACGTATCGATAAGAGTTTTGTACCTGTTGTAGTCCTTCTTTTTGAGGTAATCAAGAAGCTTCCTTCTCTTACCAACCAACATAAGAAGACCTTTTCTTGAGTGAAAGTCCTTTTTGTGTGTTGCAAAATGTTCGGTAAGCTGCTTTATTCTTTCGGTTAAAAGCGCTACCTGAACTTCAGGAGAACCGGTATCCCCTTCGCATGTCTTAAACTTCTCGATAATTTCGTTTTTCAACGCTTTTTCTAATGCCATTAAACACCTCCAATTTCAAACGCATAATATATTATTATTTTTCTTACTTTACAAGTTTTTTTTGACTTTTTTAACTTTTAATCTTTAAATATTTTAATAACTTTAAGAGGTATATCCTTCCCTTCGTTCTTTTTTGCAAAACCTAAAACATTTTTAAGTCTATCTGTTATCCAAAAAAAATCCGACTCCTCTTCAATAGGCAACTTAATGTAACCATTTTTCGGTATCTGAACTCCGTTTAAAAATCTTTCCATATACTCATCTTTAAGCACACAATTTGGCCAGTCGATAACTTTCTCCATAGGTATAACAAAACTTAGGTCACCCTGTTTAACCATTTCGGCTATCTCGGATAGTTTATAAGAATTCTTTATGTCAAAAGCACCATTTCTTGTCCGTATAAGATTCTGCATTGTCCCGTAAGAACCAAGACTATCACCCAAAAAATCTATAAGGCTCCTTATATATGTCCCTTTTTCGCAAAAAACTCTTACCATAAGTTCAGGGTAGCTGTAGCTTAAAATTTCCGTTTCATACACTGTCATTATCCTCGTGCCGGCATCATCAATAAGCCCTTTTCTTGCCAGCTTATATGCCCTTTGACCGGATATTTTAACGGCAGAAAAAGCAGGAATCTTGTACTCCCTCTCACCTATCATCATACTCAAGACTTCTTTAATAACCTGCAACTCAGGCACTTTATTTGACTCACCCAAAATCTTCCCTGTAATATCCATTGTATCCGTTTTAATCCCTAACCTGACTGAGGCTATATACTCTTTATCCTTAGCCATCAGGTAATCTGACAATTTAGTTGCCTGATTGATACATACAGGGAGCACCCCTTCTGCAATAGGATCAAGTGTCCCAATATGCCCACACTTCTTTGTTTTGAGGATTTTTTTCAACGATTCGACTACACTAAAGGATGAACATCCACTCTCTTTATTGACGTTTACAATTCCGTTCATTTATCTTTGGAAACTTCCCTAATAAGGGACTCAATCTTCAGGGCATTATCAAGGGTATCATCATAAAAAAACTCAAGATGGGGCACCTTCTTAAGCCTTAAAACTTTCATTAATTTCCCTCTGATAAAATTGGCACTATTGTTAAGGCCAATGACACAACCATCCTTATCGCCATCAAGAAGAGTTCTCACATACACCTTAGCAACACTAAAGTCTTTAGCCACAACAATATCCGTAATCGAAACATTAACTACTCTCGGATCTTTAAGCTCTTTAAATATTATATTCATAATTTCATGTTTAAGAAGCTCTCCAACCCTTTTATCTCTAAAACTTCCGCTATTTTGCATCTATAAAATCTCCTGATTTATCTCCAACACGACCACATCATGTTGATTGTCGACAAAATCTACGACTTTGCCCAGCTGTTCATTACAAAAAGAGGTGTCATCGCTTACAAGTACAACACCTATTTCCGCCCTATTCCAAATATCCTTCTCACCAATTTCAGCAACGGAAATATTGAATTTGCTCTTTAATTTTGCCTTGAGGCTATTTAAAACCCTTCTTTTCTCCTTTAAGGAAAACGCAGAAGGTATTTCAAGCAAAATATTCAATACACCTATAATCATCTATATTATTTAAGCTCTTTCAGCTCCCTCTTCCTCTCTACCATTTCATAAACTTCAAATATATCGCCCTCTTTAATATCATTAAATCTGTCAATACCTACACCACACTCATAACCGGCAACGACTTCTTTTGCATCATCTTGAAAACGCTTTAAAGAACCAACAGTACCGTCATAAACAACGATATTGTCACGAATAACTCTAACTTTAGCGTTTCTTGTAATTTTACCTTCCAAAACATACGCACCGGCAATTTTGCCTATTTTAGGAACTGAAAATACCTGCCTTACCTCAACTCTGCCAATTACACTTTCATTAACTTCCGGCGACAACATACCTTCGATAGCACTTTTAATGTTATCTATTGCCTCATATATAACCGAATATAAGTTAATTTCCACATCTTCGCGCTCGGCAACTGCTCTTGCATTATTGTCAGGTCTTACGTTAAATCCTATAATAACCGCATTTGAAGCGGCAGCCAAAAGAACGTCAGATTCATTTATACCACCAACACCATCATGAATAATATTTACTTTAACTTCCTGGTTTGACAACTTTAGCAAACTTGTCTTCAATGCTTCAACAGAGCCCTGAACATCTGCTTTTATGACTATATTAAGCTCCTGAATCTCACCTTCCTTAATTCTATCAAACAGATCATTAAGACTCACTTTGCTCTTCTCTCTTAACTCAGCCTCTTTCTGTTTTGCCATTCTAATCTCGGCAACTTGTCTTGCCACCTTTTCATTCGGCACTACAATAAAGGTTTGGCCTGACTCAGGAACAGAAGAAAACCCCATTACCTCAACAGGTACAGATGGGCCGGCAGTCTTTACTGACCTTCCCACTGAGTTAAACATGGCTCTTACTTTACCAAATGTTGGCCCTACCACAAAAAAATCTCCGTTTTTCAAAGTACCCTTTCTAACCAAAACGGTACCAACCGGGCCCCTCTGCTTATCAAGTTTTGATTCTATTATTATACCTTCGGCTAATCTGTCATAATCAGCCTTGAGCTCCAACATATCCGCTTCAAGGAGAACTCTTTCAAGCAAATCCTCAATGCCTATCCTGTTTTTAGCTGAAATCTCCTGAAACTGGTTTTCACCACCCCACTCTTCAGGAATTATGCCATATTCAGCGAGTTGCGTTTTGACCTTCTCAGGGTTTGCATTAGGCTTGTCAATTTTATTAACTGCAACGACTAACCTTACCCCCGCAGCTTTAGCATGGTCTATAGCCTCTTTTGTTTGAGGCATAACCCCGTCATCAGCCGCGACAACAAGGATTACAATATCAGTAACGTTTGCACCCCTTGCTCTCAATGTAGTAAAGGCCTCATGGCCAGGGGTATCAAGAAAAGTTATGCTTCTGCCATTAAGATCAACTTCGTAGGCACCAATGTGCTGAGTAATACCACCGGCTTCACCCTCTGCAACCCTTGTCTTTCTGATTGCGTCAAGTAAAGATGTCTTACCATGGTCAACGTGCCCCATAACAGTTACAATAGGCGGCCTTGGCTTCATCTTCTCGGGGTTATCCTCATACTTTGGTAATAAATCATCTTCTGTGATAGTTTTTACTACCACTTCTATATCATATTCTGCACCTAATAGCTGGGCAGTTTCCGCATCAATCGCCTGATTTACTGAAGCCATAACACCCATGGCAAATAGTTTCTTAACAAGCTCAACAGCCTTTATGCCGAGCAAGCCAGCCAACTCGTTTACAGTAATAGATTCACCTATTTCAACTTTTGTAATTTTAACAGGCTCTTGTTTTTTACTTTCCTTAGTTCTGTCTTTTTTCTTAGGCTTCTGCTGCCTTTTACCTTTATTTTTCTGAACAACCTCTTCAGCCTTTTCTGCAATTACCTCTTCATCTATAACAATCTCATCCTTTATTTCACCTTTAACTATTGCCTCTTCAAGCTCAAGCTCATCAAACCCCTCTAAAATATCTTTAACCAAATTTTTCTCTTTCTTCACACTTTTTTTAGCCTTAACTTTTTTAGGCTCAATGTCTTCCTTCGGAGTTTCCTTTTTCTTATCTATATCTACTTTTTTCAATTTTTCAAAAGTCTCGGACGGCTTATCAATATCGTCCTGCTTCTTAAATGCAGCTTTACCCCTTGAATCATCCTCTCTTCTTGGCTTTTGTTCGGCTCTCTTATCTTTAAATTGCTTTGTTTCAGGTGTTCTTGTATCCTTCCTTGAATCGGAATGTTCTCGAGGTCTTCTATTAAAATCCCTTTGGTCATTTCTCTCTCTATGTACAGGTTTTGCTTTCTCTTCAGCTTTTTCACTTTGAGATGGTTTTTGAATCTCTTTTTTCTCTTCAGTATTAGCAGGCGCAACAACTTCTGTAGCCGAAGATGCAGATTCCTGAACGGTTTTCACGGTTTCAACAGTTTGAATTTTTTCTTGTTCCGTTTTAGCTTCTTCAGCCTCTTTCTCTTTATTTAGTTCTTCCTGCTTTACCTTGGCAACCTTTTCCCTTTCCTCATCCACCTTTTTCAAGGATTTTTCAAGCTCTCTCTTCTTTCGCAAAAGCTCTTCTTTGGAAATTCTTTTCGAACTGTCATCATCAGTTTTTTTTATCACAACCTCTTTTGGTCTGGAGTGTCTTTTATGTCTCTCAAGGGCTTTTTTCAAAAGCTCCTGCCTTTTATCTACACTAAGAACCTTAGGGTCAACACCTAAGTGGCTTACAGCTTTTTCATTCACCATGTCATCAGGTGATGAAACATCTATATTTATCTCTTTTAATTTTTCCGAAGCATCATCAAAACTTATTCCTGCCTTTTCAATAACTTCCTGCAACTTAAATTTACTCATACCAAAAGCACTCCTTAAAAGTTTAACTGCTTAATCTTATCCAATCGACTAAGCATTATGTCAATATTTTCAACATTTATATGTTTATTTTCCATCTCTCTCAAGAAAGCTAAAAAACTCTCCTTATCTTTCAAAAACAACTCAAAACATTCATCTTTTAACTTCTTATTCAAACTACTTAAATGATTAAAAATAATCTTTTCTGTCTCTTCATAAAGGTAACTTAAAAGAGCACTTTTTTCAACACCTGTTATCTTTTTGAGTGCGGAATCTTTAACGCTCAACAAATCCTCGTAACAAATGTAAAACCCTCTTCCCGGTATATTATGCTCTACATCAACCCTTACTATTTTATCCTCTCTTACGAATCTTAACAATTCTTTTTTTTCAAATTTGCACTTACAAACAATACACGTTCTGATATTTTTACTCTTCTTCCGAATCTTCTGTAAAGTCGTCACCTTCAAGCTCTGCAAGTTTTGAACTTAAATAATCGATGGCACTGTTTATTATATTTATTGCTTCCTCGTCACTTATTTCAAGAGCGGCAGCCACTTCTTCCAAGTTGGATGTAGAAAGTTTTTCGACATCATCAATACCAGCATCGACAAGTCTTCTCACCATTTCGTCAGTCAAAACGTCAATATGCTCCAGATTATAAAGTTCATCAAATTCCTTAAACTCTTGCTCCTGCTCTACAAGTCTTACTTTTCTTATTTCGTTATATTCACTTTCTTTCAATACATCCAATCTCCAGCCGGTAAGCATAGCAGCCAATTTAACATTTTGCCCTTTCTTACCGATGGCAAGTGAAAGTTCATCATCCGGCACCACTACCTCAATAGTCTCTTCATCTTCAAAAATATTTGTCAATAAAACTTGAGCAGGGGAAATGGCATTACATACATATTTTACCGGGTCTGGTGACCACTCTATCACATCTATCTTCTCACCTCTCAACTCCTGGCTAATCGAATTAATCCTAACACCCTTAAGCCCAATACATGCCCCTACGGGGTCAATGTTTGAATTGGTTGAATAAACAGCAACTTTCGCCCTGTCACCCGGTTCGCGAGCAACACCTTTTACATCTATAATACCTTCATAAACTTCAGGGATTTCCATTTCAAAAAGTTTTTTAAGAAATTCAGGATGAGTCCTGGACAATATCAACTGAGGCCAACCTTTAACAACTCTTATTTCAAGCAACAAGGCTCTTACGTAATCACCCCTGCCAAAGAAATCAGCGGGAATACTCTCCCTTTTGGGTAAAATAGCTTCCGCCTTACCAATATTTACAACCAAATTATCTCTTTCGGTTTTTAAAACAGTGCCGTTTACAATTTCGCCAACTTTATTTTGAAACTGTTCATAAATTACCTGTCTTTCGGCATCTCTTATCTTTTCCAAAAGTTTGTTCTTTGCTGCAATTGCTGCCTGTCTGCCAAGAGCTTCAAGGGTCGTAGGCACCATTACAATATCCCCAAGCTGAGGATTCTCTTTATACTTTTTAGCTTCTTCAATACTTATTTCATGCCATTTGCTGTCAATCTCTTCAGAGACTTCTTTCGGAATCAAAATTTTTATAGTCCCCTTTTCTATGTCAACAGTTACCTCAGGTTCACCGTACTTACCAATCTTTTTATGTACTGCAGTTACAATCGCTTCCCTTAATACCTCACTCAACATACTGCGGCTTAGCCCTTTTTCTCTTCCAAGCTCGTCAGCCACTTTAGCAAATTCTTTGATCATCTTGCCTCCTAAAAATCTATTTCTAATTTAGCCTTTTTTATGTTTTTTATATCTATGTCAAAATGTTTACTTTCTTGCTCAACATAAATAGTAACTTTATCGTCAGTCACATCCAAAATCTTACCCTTAAAATTCTTCCTGCTGTCTTGGGCAGGGTTAATAAGGGTAATTTTACAAAGCTTCCCTTTATATCTTAAAAAATCACTCTGATTTCTAAGCGGTCTGTCAACCCCGGGCGTAGAAACCTCAAGAGAGTATTTACCCTCTATCAAATCCTCGTTATCCAGCCATTCGGACACAAAATTACTCACTTTAGCGCACTCTTCAAGCCCGATATCTTCACCGTCAATAATGACCCTCAGGACATTACCGCCCCTTTCTCTTCTATAAGTAACATCAAATATTTCAACACCATCAAAGGGTAAATTATTCTTCAAATAATCCCTGACTGTGTGTTCAATTTTTTTGTGGACTATGCTCATGATTGTTTGACAAACCCTATACAAAAAAATAAGTGGGATAATACCCACTTATTTTTCTTTTATCATATATAAAATTATAATTCAAGAACTTTTTATTTCAAGCCATTTATTTAGTTTTATGCACGAAAACCTGTTTCAAAAGCTCTGATATTGCTCTCGATTGTTTTTGGAGGAACTTTACTCTCAATAATCTTTTTCCACACATCTTTTTCAAAAGGGAGCATCTTTGCCAAAGCACCTACGACAGCCATACCGGCAACTTTTATATTTCCGGACTCTTGGGCTATCTTCAAAGCATCAATCTGACTTACGTCTTTAAACAACTTTAATTTTTGCTTAATAATCTTTTCAGGATACTCTTCCTTACCTGATAAAACACCAGGAGGAAAAATCTTGTTTGTATTCAAAACAAGAAGTGTTTCACTGTTAACATATTCCATATACCTCAAAAATTCCATGTATTCAAAAGATACCATAATATCTGCTTCTCCAAACGAAATAACAGGGGAATAAACTTTTTTAGCTATTCTTACATGACTGACTACACTGCCGCCACGTTGAGCCATCCCGTGAATTTCACTTTTCTTGGCATCATAACCGCTCTCAAGTGCAACTTCACATACAATATCACTGGACAACACAGTCCCCTGACCGCCTACCCCAAACATAAGTATATTAAAACTCATTTGGCACCCCTTTGAGAAATTGCATCAAACCTGCAAACTTTTGGGCAAAGCCCGCATCCCGTACAAAGAGATTCGTCAATCATTGCTATTTTTTTCTTTTTATCCCAAGCTATTGCAGGGCATCCAAGCCTTGTACAAGCAGTGCAACCGGTACATTTGTCTTCATCTATGAAATATGGATTTGTAATCACAGTCCTATCGGCAAAAATACACGGTCTGTTAGTAATAATCACGCTCAACTCGTCTTTGGAAGTCTCCTCTTTTAGCACCCTAATACATTCATCCACATCAAACGGGTCAACAGTTACCACATTTTTAATTCCAAAAGCTCTGCACAAAAGCTCAAAATTAATTCTCGGGCTTTCTTCCCCTTTTATCGTTATCCCTGTACCGGGATTAGGCTGATGACCTGTCATCCCCGTTATTCTATTGTCAAGTATGATAACAGTAGAGCACCCTTTATTGTAAACAGAGTTAAGCAACCCATTGATACCAGTATGAAAAAATGTAGAATCACCTATCACTGCCACACTTTTCTTAGCATATTCTCCACCACTTGCCCTATCAATACCATGTGCCATTGAAATACTTGCACCCATACAAACGGTAGAATTTATTGCAGATAAAGGGGGCAAAAGACCAAGCGTGTAACAACCGATATCACCCGCAGCAAAAAGTTTCAACTTACTTATCGCATAAAACATACCTCTATGCGAACAGCCTGGACACATATTCGGCGGCCTGTTTGGAAGCTCTTTAACCGCAGCTTTGCATCTATTTACCTTCAATCCAAAAAGTTTTTTAACAGCATCAACTGATAACTCCCCTGTAAGCGGTCTTTTTAACTTTTTTAGTTTTACCCCTTGTGCCAACAACTCGGTCTCAATTATTGGGTCAAGCTCTTCAACCACATAAAGTTTTTTTACTTTTTTAGAAAACTCCACAATCTTATCCAAAGGCAAAGGCCAAACCATACCAAGCTTAAGCACAGATGCCTCAGGCAATGCCTCTTTTACATATTGATAAGGGATACCTGAAGTTATAATGCCTATTTCATTGCTATTTATTTCTTCAGCAACTAAGTCCGATTTGCTGTTAAATGCCTGAAGCTCTTTCAATCTTTCTTCAACAAATACGTGCCTAACTCTTCCGTTTGCCGGTACCATTACCCACTTAGGAATATTATTTTCCAACCCCTTAGATGCAGTTTCCACCCTTTCACCCAAATCAACTGCTGACATGCTGTGAGAAAGCCTTGTTACTGACCTTACAATTACAGGTGTGCAAAATTTCTCTGATATTTCAAACGCTTTTTTTACGAATTCTTTTGCCTCATTACTATCCGAAGGCTCCAATAAAGGCACCTTTGCAAACCTTGCATAATTTCGGCTGTCTTGTTCATTTTGAGAGCTAAACATATTAGGGTCATCCGCCACAAGAATTACAAGACCGCCATTTACGCCCGTATAACTTAAAGTCATGAGTGGGTCAGCAGCCACATTCAACCCCACATGCTTCATACATGTCATCGAACGTCTGCCAGCCAAGGAAGCACCTATGGCAACCTCCAAAGCCACCTTTTCATTTACTGCCCACTCGCAATAAATGTCGTCATATCTTTTAACAAAATCGGTAATTTCACTACTCGGGGTACCGGGATAAGAGCTGACAACTTTTACTCCCGCTTCATATGCACCTCGGGCTATCGCCTCATTTCCGGATAAAACCTTTCTCATATTTTAAGACTCCCAATTTTTTATTAACTCCGCCAAATTTGAGTTTGGATACTTATCCAAAAAGCTTTTAACATCCCCACCCGCTAAAGCTTTTCTATAATCCCAAATTATATGCAGTCTTGAATCCTCATTGTACTTTGGAGCAACATTTGCATCACCAAGGTCATACATAAGACTGTCTGAAAGCTCTTTCAGCTTGCCATCGACTTTCGAAAGATAACCTTTTGCTTTATCAATGTTACCTTTATTAATATACATTTGAGCAACTTTTAAATATATATAATCTTTTTGGTCAGAGAAGCTTTCCGCTGCCTTTCCGTAGGCTTCCAAAATATCTTCGCTAACATTCTGCTGCGCTATAGAAACTTCATAGTTTCCGAGATTGTCAAGTTTTGCAATTTTACTACTCTGAATATTCTTATAAACCATATAGACCACAAGAATCAAAACGATAACACCCGCAACACTTGAAATAATAACTTTAAAATTTTTGTTTAAAAAACTTTCAACCTTATCAATAGGTGCTTCTTCACTTATTTGATTATTTTTTTTTGTCATTTTAATCCTCCTAATCCTTTATTAAAAATTTTTTCATTATTTCCAAAAATAGTTACAATCTCTTCATCATTTATGCCGATACCTTTTAACACTTTAACCAACATTTCTATACTCAGATTATCACCCGGAGAATGAAAATCGTTATTTAATACCAGATTTGCTCCAAATCTTTTGGCAAGATTATAAACATGACCATTCGTATAAGAATGCCCTTTCCTGGTGGTAATCTCAAGCGCAACACCATTTTCAGCAGCAAGCTTTACTTCCTCTTCCGTTATAAGCCCTGGGTGCGCAAGTATGTCAGCGCAAGCCTCAATGGCCGCCCTGTTTGTACCCTCTTTTACCGGCTCCACAATTGTTTCACCGTGGACGACAATTATATCTGCCCCAAACTTTCTTGCTTCAGGGATAATTTTTTCAAGCAAAACAGGTTTGACATGAGTAAACTCGACCCCAATAATCACCTTAAAGTCTGATACCTTATTAAAACTTTTTTGAAACTCTTTCTGTTTTTCAATTATAAACTTAAAGTTTGAATCATCAGCATGGTCAGTGATTGCAATGCCTGAATAGCCTATCACTTCAGCCCTTCTTGCAGATTCGGCTGGGATCAACACTCCATCGCTAAATGTAGTATGCGTATGTAAATCGTAAAATTTTAAATTTTTCATGCTACACCTTCAAAAACTGTTTGATGCACGACATAATCTCATCTGTCTCATCCACAATTTTTATCAAAGATAAATCGTCAGGAGCAATAAAACCATTTTCAAGCATAGTATTTTTTATCCATTCAATCAACCCGCTCCAATATTGACTATCAACAAGTATCAAAGGAAAATATTTTATCTTTCTGGTCTGAATAAGAGTTAGCGCTTCAAAAAATTCATCAAGCGTGCCAAACCCGCCGGGGAAAATTACAAAAGCGCTGGCATATTTTACCAACATCACTTTTCTTACAAAAAAATAATTAAACGTTACTACTTTTTTTGCATACGGATTTGGTTTTTGTTCAAAAGGAAGCTCAATGTTTAGTCCAATCGATTGACCGCCCCCTTCAGCCGCCCCTCTATTTGCAGCCTCCATAATTCCAGGGCCGCCCCCTGTCAAAACAGTAATACCACTTTCGGCAAGCATCCGCCCAAGCTGCCTTGCTTTTTTATAGTCTTTATGGTCTTCTTTCGCCCTAGCTGACCCGAAGATACTTACTGCAGGCTCAACATGGGCTAAGCTTTCAAAACCTTCTACAAATTCAGATAAAATCTTAAACATCCTCCATGTATCACCAACCTTAAATTCATCAATCAAATACTGATTTACAACATTATTCTCACTTTTCATAAAATCTGCCTCCTTGAGTCAGAATTAGGATATTAAATTATTTTTTTTATATTTACAAGAAATACTGTTTTACTATAATGAAAAAAAATCAGGAGGGTGGTATGAAAAAAATAATTTCCTTATCTTTACTATTGCTTGTCGCAAATATGATTTATGCTACTTCAGATGAAGAGCTTTTTTACACAAAATGTACGCAGTGCCATGGCGAAGGGATAATTTTAAACAAAAAGTATGATAAAAGCACATGGAAAAAAACAGTCAAAAAGATGAAGTCTTACGGAGCAAATATTTCCTCATCCGAATCTAAAAAGATAGTGGATTATCTCGTTAAAAATGCAGGAGAATGATTATATGCTCTCTAAAATTTTATTAATTTCTTCCACATCAAAAGGCTTGGAAAGTATAGATTTAAATCCGTAAGACAAATATTTTTTAATTTCGCTACTATCGGCGTAGCCACTCATCAAGACGACAGGTATGTGCTTGTCGATTTTCTTCACCCTGTCAAGCAGATCAAGTCCGCCTTTCCCTCCAGGAATGGTCAAGTCAGTAATTATCAAATCCACTTTTTCACCATTTTCTCGAGATTTATCAAGAAAAACAATCGCCTCATCCGAATCCTTTGCAGCTTTCACATTGCACCCAAATATCTCCAAAAGACCTTTTAAAGAGTCGAGAATGTCAATCTGGTCATCGACAATTATCACATTGAGGTTTTTGGGAGCTGTTTTATTTGCAATAACAGCCTCATAGTCTCTTTTGGGAGAATCGGAAACACCTGAAGATTTCAAATATATTACTACCGTTGTCCCTTTGCCAATTTCAGAATCAATACTTATCTTTCCTGAAGCTTTTTCAATTAAAGATTTAATAATAAATAGTCCCAAACCTGACCCTTTTTCTTTGGTAGTAAAATACGGATCAAAAATCTTTCCCAATATCTCTTTTTCAATACCTTTTCCAGTATCTTTGACGGTTAACTTTACATACTTTCCGGGCTGAAGCTCTTTATCAGCTTCCACATCCATATTTTGTGCGTCAACTGACACCTTCCCCGCGCCATCTATTGCCTGCACGGCATTTAAAAATATATTATGAAGTATTTGAGATAACTGATTTGCATCAATCAAAACATTCCAAATATCGTCATGAATATTGTTTTCAAATACAATTTCTGTCCCTGAAAAAACAAAAAGCCCAACCTCTTCGGCGACATCTTTTATATTTGATACACCTTCCTTTTTAGCTCCACCTCTTGTAATGCCAAGAAGCTCCTCGGAAAGATACCTTGCCTTATTTAGCACCCTAAATACATTTTCAATATAACTTTTTTGAACCTCATCAAGCTGAAATTCCAAAGTATAAATCATCAGATAATTATAAATAGCACTTAACATATTTTTAAAATCGTGTGTAAGTCCGCCGATAATCTTTGAAATGGATTCTGTCCGCTCGGAAACTGCCAATTTACTCAAAATCAGATTCATCTCTGTTTCGTCCCTGAAAGTTAACACAAACATCCTTTCACTTGTAAAATTAAACTTGACGGCAAGACCTACATAAAATAGGTCTTTATGCTCATTATTCATATTAAACACATTGATTCTGCCGTAAACCTTTGATATATTGTCATCATTTATTAAAGTATCCAGATTATCGGCAAACTCTGACATAGACTCATCCGGCATAAACCTCAACAAATCTTCCAAAGACTCAAGTTTGCAAAAATTATCCCCGCAAAAAATTAACTTTCTTAAAAACTCATTAGCATAAATTATATTTCTACTTTCATCCAATACTATTATCCCTTCTCTAAGGCTGTCAATCACATTACTCAAAATATTTTTCTGTTTTTCAATCTCATTTGTAAAATTTTTATATTCGGTTATATCCCTTGCTATCCCTACTATAAATTCAACTTCACCATGCTCATTAATAAGCGGGGTTTTATAAACTTCTACAATCCTCTTTGTGTTACCTTTATTAAACTCTATCTCATACTTTAAAGACTTTTTGTTTTCTAATATCCACCTTTCTTTTTTAATTATATATTCTCCAAACTCGACAGGATAAAGCTCCGTTTCTCTTAACCCCTTTACAAAATCAGGTCTAAACCCTGTAAATTCAACAAAAGCTTTGTTGACATCCACATACCTGAGATTTCTATCCTTAATAAATGCCATCTCAGGTATAGCATCAAAATAGCTCTCTATTAACATTTTTTGTGCTTTAATAACTTCTACTGCTTCCATCTCCTTCTGCATATCCTGAATAATTAGCATTATGAATTCCAAACCGATAGGGACAACATACATGCTTACACAATTTGACAAATGCCTGATACCAAATTCAGCATTCACATCTATACTATAAAAATATAGAGGCTCTTCTATTTCACTGAAGAGGCGTACCAATTTATCTTTTTTCTCCGGCTTACAAAATAAGTTTAAAAATTGCTCACCTGTAACCTCGGTCAATCTGCCATCGGTATTTTTGAGAAAATTTTTATTGATATATTTAATTTTAAAGTATTCCCTTTCAATAAGGGCAATATCACTTGGAAGAAAATCAAGCATTGTAAAAAGAAGATTGCTCTGTTTTTCTAACTTTTTTAAGAGCTCTTCATTTTTAGAGATATTTTGTTTTACATTTGCAGCAACATCTTTGAATTTTGAGGCCAACAACCTAATCTCGTTGTCAGGGAAAAAATGCAAAGAATAATCTGTAAATGAATTTGGAAATCCGCCCACAACATTAGCTAACCTTTCCAACGGTTTTGAAAATCTTCTTGAATAAAAATAGATAAATACCACTGCAATCAAAAAAAGAAAAATACCTAACAAGCCCAAATAAAAAATACTTTTTAACAGATATTTTTCTATAACCTTATTGTGCACAAATATCCCTACGTACAAATTTTCAAACAATTTACTGTTACCGTAAGTGGCAAAATATACATCGCTTGAATTTGTCAGGCTGTTTTCTAATTTTACTCTAAGGGAATTATAGGTGTAGGCAAAGTCATTATTTTTGAAATCTTTAATTGCACTCATGCCAAACATAGCAGAATAATCGGAAAAAAATAAAACTTTACCATTTTTGTCAAAAACTCCGAGGTTATATTCAAAAGGGATAAGACTTGCGTAAGTCTGCAAGATTTTTAAAATTGGCATATAGTAAATTATACTGTAATCATCTACAAAAAACTCTTTTACTAATGTTAACTCGCCATCCTCAAACGTCACTACTTTACGTAAATCTTCATTTATATCATCCTCTACTTCCGAAATAATGTCATATTTGGAAAGCCCCAAAATAAATTTTTCCCCTTTAATCAGGTATACTTTCACCAAAAGCTCATCATCATAAAAATTCATTCTGAGATTCTTAAAATCATCACCTGAGTTTATATCTGTGACAAGAGAATGGCGAAGCATTTCATAAACTGAGCCGGGTAAAAGGGTAAGTTGATTATTTAAATTAGTAAGGCGTTCGTATGAATTTTTTTCAAGCTCTTTTTCATAATTATACTTTAAAACAATAATGACACCTATAAATGCGCACACTATTAGCAGTATCGCAATAAACATATACCTAAAAAAAAGCTCTTTAAATATTTTATTCACTTAATAACACCTTTCAGCATAATAAAAATAGTATCTGTCATATTGATTCTGAAAATATTTCAGTGCAGTTTTGTTGATATAAATTCCTATTTTATCCGGCAATTTTACCGGGATATCCGAAGCATTTGCACCTTTAAAAATCATATCCATAATATATGCACTTTGCCTACCTATGGAATAAAACTCGGGAGCATAAGTAAAGGCCGCACCTCTTGCCACAAGACTTGCATCCATAGGTATAAGAGGGATTGAAGCCCTATAAGAAATATCTCTCAAACTATTGAAATTTCTTACAAGCTCAGGGCTAATTCCAAAAACTATAATACTTGCAGAATTGTCAGCTTTGGAAATATTCTCAATAAAATCATTGTAGGCTTTGCCGTTAAAGTCTATGACATTAATCTTCATATTAAGCAAACGCTCCGTTTCATGGATCTGCTTATCAAAACTTTCAAGCCCTTTCTCCACACTGCCTGAAAGATAATAAATGGTTTTAGTTTTATTGAAAAATTCAGTGGCGACCTGAATCCTTTTTGGCGTCATACGAAATGCAGCATGTGATACGCCGGTAAAATTTCTCCCGGGTTTATCCAATGTATTAACAAGACCAGACAACACGGGGTCAGCAACCTCATTAAACACAACTTGAAACTTGTATTTGTCGTTAATCGCCATTACTTTTTCAGCTATCGGTGTAGTAGTGACAAACAAAACTTTTACCCCTTCATTGTTAAATTCTTCCATTATTGTAGGTATTTTCTCCAAATCCCCATTTATAATTTTCACATCAAAATAAACTTCTTTTTCATTGGCATAACCCAAATGTTTAAGACCGGCTTTTAACCCTTCAACACCTACGCTGAACTCTTCGGAATAAAGAATTGCCCCGACTTTTAGAGGGATTTTAAATGTCGATGAAAAGGAATAACCTAATAACATACTGGCAGTTAATATAATTATAAAAAAAACTTGATATAAGGTTTTCATATTATTATTCTACAGTAATTTTTATTGTTTTCAACAAAATATAATGCACATAAACAAAAATAAATATATTTTTGTATTGACCCTATAACAAAAGATTACTATTTTTGTTCTAACTTAAAACAATTCAACAAAAAAGGTGAAAACTATGCCGCAGCTAACAGATAACATTTTCGAAGAATTATCAGAAATATTTGAAGGTGACATATATACTGATAAATTAAGAAGGAATATGCTTGCCACCGACGGCAGTATCTTCAAAGTTGAACCTGCCTGTGTGGCATACCCGAAGAACGATTCTGATGTAACCAAAGTCATAAATTTTGCGAGAAAATACGGACTCTCCGTACATAGCAGGGGTGCAGGAAGCGGGCTTTGCGGCTCAGCTATCGGAAAAGGGATAGTCCTTGATTTTTCCAAGTATATGAACAAGCTGATAAAAATAGATTTTGAAAGAAAGTATTTTGAATGTGAACCGGGATATAGATTTGGAGAGTTAGAGGAATTGTTAAAAGGTAAAGGACTATTTTTCCCCCCTGATCCGTCAAGCGGGGAATACGCAACATTTGGAGGGATGTTTGGCACAAATGCCAGCGGGGCCCATTCGGTAAAGTACGGGAACGTATCCGATTATATAATTGATGCGGAATTTATATTAAGTAACGGCAGAAAATATTCTCTGTCAGCAATATATAACACACCATACGAAAATCTGGACGAACCTTTCAAGTCAATATTTGAAATATATGCAAGCTTTTCTGACAAAATAGAAAAATCCTACCCCCACGTAAAATACAATGTTGCCGGCTACAACCTCAGGGGGATGATTGAAAATGAAAAACTTTTTTTAGGCAAACTGTTAGGCGGTTCTGAAGGGACACTCGCAGTAGTAACAAAATTAAAATTTTCCTTAAAAGAAAAACCAAAATATGATTCTTTGGTAGTGGCATATTTTGATGATATAATATCCTCTGCCAAAGCCGTTCAAAAAGTATTGCCCCTTGGCGTCAGCGGGATTGAAATAATGGATAAGTCCCTTTTGCAGCTTGCAAAAGAAAATGACGAAAAGTTAAGAGACAAAATACCTGACGGCATCGATAATGTTTTGTTAATAGAATTTGACTCTTTTAGCCTTGAAGAAACAGAAAGTCTCGCTAAGAAAGCAAGAGAAATATTGTTTGATCACAATCTGACTGAAAATGCCCACATAGCTGTCAGTGAAGAGGAAAAGGAAAAGTTTTGGGCAATTAGAAAGGCTGCAGTGCCAATTCTCTACAAGCTGAAGGGGAGAAAAAAGATTCTTGCACTGATAGAAGATGCTGCTGTGCCAATAGATAAATTAGTGGAGTATTTTGAAGGGGTTTACAAAATACTTGATCAAAATAAGCTAAATTTCGTAGTTTACGGCCATATCGCAAAAGGATTAATGCACACAAGGCCATTGATGGATTTAAAAGACCCTCATGATGTGGATTTACTAAAAAAAGTGGCCGATGAGTTTTTCGAGCTGATCTTTTCCCTTGGGGGGACTGTTTCAGGGGAGCATGGAGACGGAAGAATTAGAAGCTGTTATATACAAAGACAGTATAAGGATATCTACCCTCTATTTGCGGAAATCAAGCATTTGATGGATGAATACAATATCCTTAACCCCGAAATAAAAACATATCACGACCCAAATCAGGTAAAGAAGTTTTTGAGATATGGTAGTGACTATCGCAGTGTTGAAGTATTTGACAAACTGTTAAACTGGCCTGAAAACTTCTTGGATGAAGTGGAAAAGTGTCACGGTTGTTCAAAATGTACTACCGTCACAACTGCCACAAGAATGTGCCCTATTTATAAATTTACAAGGGATGAGACAGCAGCACCAAAAGCAAAGGCCAATATTTTAAGGGCACTTATTAGCGGTGCAATTACCGAAAAAAGTCTGTACGAAAAATCTTTTCAATACGTTATTGACAGATGTGTAAATTGCGGCAGCTGCTACAAAGAATGTCCATCAAACGTCAATATTCCCAAAATGGCTATTGAAGCAAGAAGCAAATATGTCGAAAAATATGGAGCTACTCTTGAAAATAGACTTATTGTTAGCGCAGAGTTTGCCGCAAGAGTCACCAGAAAATTTTCCAAACTTCTTGGCAAGCCGATGAAACTAAAAATGCTAAGAAAAGTGGGGGAAATCTTTACAGGTGTAACAGCGGAAAGGGAGTTTATCGCATTTGAGTCAAAGTCACTTTTTGAAAGATTTGATAAATCCATTGGCACTTCCGAAAAAAGTGTAATGTTTTTTTCCGGCTGTTACGCCGGGTATATTAAACCACAGATAGGTGAAGCTGCCGTAAAGGTGTTGGAAAAAATTGGATATAAGGTATTTTTGCCCGAACAAAATTGTTGCGGACTTCCAATGCTATCCAAAGGGATGACAAAACAGGTCAAGGATAAGGTAGAACAAAATCTTGAAAATTGGGAAAAACTAATCGACAGTGTTGACTATATAGTTGTAACCTGCTCATCATGCGGTCTTTCATTAAAGCAAGAGTGGAAATATCTTTTAAACAATGACACAATAAATAAGATTGCGAAAAAAACCATTCATATCAGCAGTCTCGTCAATATGCATTTTGATAAACTAAATATAGTCAAAAACGATATTTCCGTATCTTACCATATGCCTTGCCACCTTAAAATCCAAGAAGACTCAGGCTCATCCGTTGCAATGCTTAAAAAGATAAATCCGGATGGAGTCGAAGATTTAAAGAGCCACTGTTGCGGTATGGCTGGGAGTTGGGGGATATCAGCTAAAAATTACGATTTAAGTGTTGAAATCGGTTCCAATATGATAAATAAACTTAACGCCAGTGCAAAAAAGGTCGGTGTTACAGATTGTCCAACCTGCCGAATGCAGATGGAACATCTGAGCACAAAAAAAATCAAACATCCTATTGAGGTTTTGGCAGAGTGTTTGGCAGATTAATTTTAATACTTCTTCTTTTTGTATCTTTAGGTTACACCACACCGGACGATTATCTGGTAGGACTCAGCGCGTTTGAAGACGGGCTTTATGATGTGGCCGCCGAAACTCTTGAAGATTTTTTAAAGTCTTCACAAGACAATGAGAAAAATTCTTACGCTAAATATATACTTTACAGATGTTACCTCTTTGAAAAAAATTATGAAAAGTCACTAAAATTAATAGAAGAAGTAGAAAAGACAGATGATAAAAGGTTTGACAAGAATCTTATAAAAAAAGACAAAGTCTTTTTGCTTACTCAAACTGACTGCAATAAAGCGATTGCCGAATCTCAAGATGACAAAGAGCTCGCCGGCATAGTAATAAACTCTAAATGTAAACCAAATGAAGCATTTGTAAAAAATGTGGTTGCATTAAACTTAAATACCAATGATATGCTGACCCTTTTTTACAAAACTGCAGACAATCCCGAAGATGCCTCTCAAATATTTAAAAAATTATCATTAAAAGATGTCCCCGATAAAGATAAGGATTATTTGGCAAAATATTTCTATAAACATAGCAATTATGATAATTTTTGGGATATATATAAAGTTTATAAAAATGATGACTTAGTCAATCTTGCATTAAGCAGACTTTATGAAATAGAGAATTACGAGGGTTTTATATCGAGTTTTAATTATAATGCAAACTATAAGCTCTCAAGGACAAACTACTGCCGACTTATCAAATCCCATGAAAGACTAAACAAAAATTATGACTGCAATCTTTTAACAAAATGTATTGACAATAAAAATGAGTTACTAAGGCTTCAAACTGCATGTTTTATAAAAAATGGCAATATGCCAAAGTATACTGACTTTTTATACTCTCTTAATGATAAAGAGATTGGTTTAATCTGCAATGACATCAGTTACTCAATTATAAACGGTTTTTATGACAACGATGTTATAAACAAATTTAAACTGTGTAAAGATAAGTTAGACACGGCAAAAGCATTATTTAAAAATGGGAAGTATGAAGATGTAATACAACTTTTAAAACCAGGTCAAACAGATGATGAGTATATTTTAATTGCTGCCTCTTACGAAAAATTAGGAAATTTGGAAAAATCCAAAGTATATCTTGATAAAGTTAAAAATAAGTCTAAATTCAATAATTAATTATGAAAAAGATTATCGGTTTATCACTAATCATTGGGATTTTTGCCGCTTTGTTTCTTTACCTGAAGTTTGACGAAAGTTTTAAGCTTTATTACGAAGCCGAAAAGCTTTATGAAGAAGGGAAAATAAATCAAGCGTATGAAAAAATTAAGGAAGCGGTAGAAGTCAATCATTTTAATAAGAAGGTTTTGATTTTAAAGGCGAAACTTTATAAGATCGTATCAAATAATGAAAAACTTGAAAAGGCTGAGAAAATTTACAAAGAGAGTAAAAAGGCTTTTTTTGAGGAAGATTACGAAAAAGCTAAAATACTAATTTCCACTGCCTATGAACTCGTATTATCCATTCCAGAAAGTGCCCACAATAAAAAAGAGGCTCTTGTTCTTCAAAAAAAGATTGAAAACGATATCACGAGAATACAGAGTGTAGAGCCCTCAATATATTATCAAAGGGCGCTAAAATTAGCCGAGAAAAATGATTATATCGCTGCCTTTGAAATGCTCAGCAGGCTTAATACAAATGATGAGAAGCTGTTAAGTCTAAGAAGTGAATTTGCTTTCAAAATCGGGACTTCACGATACACTTCTATTTTAAAAAAACAAAATCCGAGCGAAACGGAAATTTTGGATGCAATTTACTGGCTCAACAATGTTGACAAAAAAAATCCAAACTATAAAACCGCTGAAAAATACATACAAGTATTGAAAAATTATTTAGGGAGATGAAATGAGTAAGGTCTACATCAGAACTTTTGGCTGTCAAATGAATACTTACGATTCAGAAAGGATAGCTGCAATTTTTAAAGATATGGGATTTGAACAAAGCGACAATCCTGAAGAAGCCGAATTTGCAATTATAAACACTTGCAGTGTAAGAGAAAAACCTCAAATAAAAGTGCAAAGCGAAATAGGAAGACTTAAAAGCGTAAAAGGTATCAAAATAGGTGTCTGCGGTTGCGTAGCTCAGCAGGAAGGTGAAAAATTCTTGGAAAATTACAAGGATGTAAGCTTTGTTTTCGGGACAGATGCTATTGGCAGACTTTACGAGATAATCGACCTTGTCCAAAAAGGGGAAAGGATTTGTGACACAGCTACAAACGATAGCGAAATCTCCATCCCTACATTTTCAAGAGCGACATCCGTAAGCTCATTTGTAACTATTATGAAAGGTTGTGATAATTTCTGCAGCTATTGTATCGTGCCCTATGTGAGGGGAAGAGAGAAGAGTAGAAAGACAGAAGAAATAATGGATGAAATAAAATATCTCGTAAACAACGGGGTAAAAGAGGTAACACTCTTAGGGCAAAATGTTAATTCTTACGGAAAAAACCTTGACGAAAACATAAATTTTCCCAAACTTTTGTATATGGTTAATAATATTAATGGACTTAAGCGGATAAGATTTGTAACCTCTCATCCGAAAGATTTTTCAGATGAACTGATTGATGCAATGAAAGATAACAAGAAAGTAATGCCTTATCTTCATCTTCCGCTTCAAGCGGGCTCCGACAGAATATTATCCAAAATGAACAGAAAATATTCATACGGAGAATATCGTGAAAAGGTCTTAAAAGCCAAAGAGACTATACCAAACCTTACCTTATCCTCCGATTTTATAGTAGGATTTCCGGGTGAAACGGACAGTGACTTTGAAGATACGATAAAAGCGATAAAAGAGATAGAATATGAAACGATTTTTGCCTTTAAATATTCCCCAAGGCCAAAGACAAAGGCGTTTTCCCTTGAAGATGATGTCCCGGAAGATGTCAAATCCCAAAGATTAACCATACTCTTACAGGAGCAAGAAAAAATTTCAAACAAACTATTGCAAGGATATGTCGGAAATAGCTCTGAAGTACTTGTAGAAGGGTTGAGTAAAAAAGATAAATCAACATATTCCGGCAGAAATCCGCAAAATAGGATTGTAAATTTTAAAAGTAGTAATAAATTAGAAATTGGTGATATTGTTAATGTCGAAATTACCGAAGCGAAAAAAAATTCATTATTTGGGAAATGTAACTAATTTTTATCGGAGGTTTTTTGTCAATGTATGAGGTAAAAGTAAAATGTGTTTTAAGAGAGCCTCTTGCCAACAGATATGTTTTGATACTTGAATCATTGGACGGCTCTTATTATATACCGATAAATATAGGCGTATTTGAAGCAGAAGCTATTTATACTGAAATTAGCGGGATTAAGTGCCCTAGGCCTCTTACCTATGACTTTTTCTCACTTATTTTGGAAAATATTAACAGTGTAAAAGTTGATAAAGTCGTTATTTACGATAATTCCGACAATATTTTCAAAGCCAAAATCGTCATTAACAATAATGGCTCATGCAAAGAAATTGATTGCAGGCCGTCTGATGCTATTGCTTTGGGTTTGAGGATAAAATCCCCCATATTTATTGAAGACATCGTATTAAAAAATAAAAAATGTATAAACAAAGATTGCATAAAAGGTACTGACAAAATGATTCTTGAGCATATCATTACCGACCAAGCTACAACTTATTGGAATGTATAATGCAGGTTAATCTACTTCAGATACATGTGGAAGAATCACCGGAAGCAAATATTGAAAAGGTAATTAATCTCACTAAAGAAGTTAAAGGCCGAATTTTTATATTGCCTGAGCTTTTCACCACAGGGTTTAATTACGATCATGTAAAAAGACATGTGAAGTCTCAGCCTGAGCTGTTGAAAAAACTCCCCGACTCAAATACCTATATCGGCTCCATTGCAAGACAGGCAGATAACAATATCTACAACTCATTTTTTGTAAAAAAAGGGGATAAACTTGACTTTATATATGACAAAATACATCTGTTCCCTTTGATGGATGAGCATATACATTTTAAAAGCGGGAATAATACGAAAATATTTGAGCTTGACAATTTTAAATGCGGCTGTGCCATATGCTTTGATCTCAGATTCCCTGAACTATTCAGGCAATACTTTTTGAATAACGTAGAAGTTGTTTTTATACCGATGCAATGGCCTCACTCAAGGGTCGGGCAAATGATACCTCTTGCCACTGCAAGAGCGATTGAAAACCAATGTTATGTTGTGATATGTAATGCTGTTGGCACTATATGGGGTTCATATTTCGGCGGTAATTCGATGGTAATATCTCCAACGGGTGAACTACTTGTATCTGCCAAAGAAAATATAGATAAAGTTTATTCTGCAACCTTAAAAAAAGATGTAATAAATGACTTTAGGAAATCAATGCCCATTGCAAATTGTTTAAAGCTATTGTAAGGAATATCCATGGAAAATAAATATATTTATGTCGCCGGTTTTGGTGACATTGAATTTGATATCATAAAAAAGATGGCTGAAGAAAATGGTTATCCTCAGCTAATCAGAATTTTTGAGAACCATCTTGATGTAAAGATACAAGACTTAAAAGTGGATCCTCAAACAAAAGGTAATACAATTAAGGTCAGAGTAATTCTTTTTGAGAATATGGATAATAAAATAATCATAGAATTTATAAATAAATTCAAAAATCTCAAGCTTCCGCCATCAATTTTTGCCATAGTTACCGAACATAACAAACAATGGACTTTCAAGGAGCTTGCATCTCACTTAATCAAAGAACACCAGGAAATGCAGCAAAAGAGAAAAAATGTTTAACATATTTAAAAGAAAAAATATC
This sequence comes from Deferribacteraceae bacterium V6Fe1, assembly GCA_022813675.1. Lineage (GTDB taxonomy): Bacteria > Chrysiogenota > Deferribacteres > Deferribacterales > Deferrivibrionaceae > Deferrivibrio > Deferrivibrio metallireducens. The sequence continues at coordinate 146,682 of CP063375.1, forward strand.
AACCCAAAAGAGATATATATAGAAGAGCTTATAAACAACATCTCCCTCGACAGTATGTTGGTGATAGATTCCAGAAATCCGTCCCTGTATAATGAAAATCATATTGACAAGGCCATTAATATACCAGATTTGGAATTTGAGAAAAATATTGACAAGCTGCCACTTGATAAGCTTTATCCCGTCGTATTTTACTGTAAAAATCCTGAATGCAGCATATCCATTAACTCAGCAAAAAAGGCCATTGATTTAGGATATAAAAATATTTACCTTTTTAGGGGTGGCATTGACGCATGGAATGCATACCACAATATAAAACAAAAAATAAATGAGTGTGAAAACGCACTTAACGTAGAAACTTTTAAAAATTTTTATAAACTGAATAAAAATGCCATAATGCTTATAGACCTTAATAGTGATGAAGAATACAGCGAAGGACATTTAAAGGGCGCCGTATCTTTGCCCTTTGGGAAATTGGGGACAAGCTTCGAAAAACTTCCAAAAGACAAAAACATAATCTTCTATTGTCGCACTTCCACAAAGGCCTATGAAGCTTATCTTTTTCTCAGGGAAAAGAAGGGATTTGAAAAAGGCAAGATATTATGCCTTAAGGCCGGAGTTACTTTTGATAACGGGAAGGTAATTTTTAATGAAACCACACAATAAATCTTTGTTTTTACATTAGATTTATTGAAAAAATACAAAAGTATAAGGAGAAAATATGGGCTGCGGATGCAATCATAATCATGACAAAAAAGGCAGTTGCGACTGTAACGATGAAGCTGCAATACTTATCGACCCAAACAAGGTAGGAGAAATTTCCCTTGGCGAAGATGGGGTAGTAACATTAATCATGCTTGATGATAATGATGAAGTCGAACAAGAGCTTGCTTTAGAGTTTGACAGTTACGAAGCTGCTGAAAAATGGCTACAAGAAACATTCGGTGACAGATTAATGGAAATCGAAGAGTAATAATCGGGGGCTTATAGCCCCCTTTTTTATTTTAACATAGACGATATAGCCTTAAACTCGTCTGTTTTTGCTTTTTTAAGCAGCATGAATAATGCAATTTCGGTAGTAGTAATCATTGCACCGGCATCAGACATATAATCAAGCCCAGCTAACCAATTTTCTTTACTTCTTGATTGCACGGCATCCTTAACAACAAATACATTATAATAATTTAATAGGTCTAAAACCGTTTGCAACACACATACATGTGTTTCCATGCCAAATACAATCACATTTTCCACATTCAGACTATTTAATTTATCCATAAAGGTATCTTCTCCGCAACATGAAAAGGTAATTTTTTCAAAATATAATGCTCCTTCAAGATAATGACTAAGCTCATTTACGGTGCGCCCTAACCCTTTGACATATTGCTCAGTGAACAACACCGGCATATTTAATATTTTCGCTGATTTGAGAAGTATTTCCATATTTTTTAATTTTTTCCCGTAAACTTTTTCATCCATTGCTTTGACTAACTTTTCTTGAACATCAATAAGTAAAAATGCAGTATTCTTAACGTCTATGGTAAACATAAAATCCTCCACACATGTAGTTGAACTAATTTACCAAATTTTATTTATTTTAAAAAGCATTTTGTTTTTGAAAAACTATCCTATAAAAAGTAAATCTATTTACCAACAAAATATTACAAAATTATTATTTAAAAAAAAGTGTATAGTTCATTACATAAAACAAAAATCATAATTTTACACATAGTTCAGATTATTAATCTAAAATTTAATCATTCTACCCAATAGAACATATTTTTAAATCAAAAAGAAAAACATATTTTCTCTCAGCCATTCTGCAACGCTCTACAAATTTTAATATAGACCTATAAAATTTTAAAAATATCACAAATAGCCTTCAGTTAAATAAAATACAATTTAAATAATATACATACTTTTTAAGTAGTTATAAAATACATACATATTATTATTTACTAATTATTAAACATATTATTTTAATTTTAAATTAAAACATCATAAATGATAACCACACGCAAGATACTGATAATAATTATCTTAAAAAAATAGTTGACTATTCTTAAATAATATGAGATTTTATTTTTACAAAAAAATAAAAGCGTTTTAAAATGGTCGGTAATAATTACTTAATAATCAATAAAATTATCAAGGAGAGTCTTATGAGTGAAAATTATCAAAAAGTCTTAAATTCCGAAAGATTCAAAAAGCTTATCAAAAAACGCTGGACATTTAGTTTTTTTATGCTTGCTGTATTGTTTGTAGTCTATTACGGCTACATCTTCATGATTGCCCTAAACAAAGATTTTGTTACTAAAAAAGTAGGTGTTTATACCAATGTCGGAATTATTATGGGGGTAGGAGTAATATTAGCCGCGTGGATTCTGACATACGTCTACGTACTGTGGGCAAACAATGTTTACGATAAAGAAGTAGAAGAAATTAAGAAAGAACTTTAATCGGGGGATGAGATGGAATATAAATTTGGTGAACCTAATTTAGTGGCCATAGGCTGCTTTGTTGCGGTTGTTATTCTTACACTAATTATTACCTTTTTAGTTGCAAGAAAACAAAAACAGTCCGCCAGTAATTATTATACTGCAGGCGGCGGGATTACAGGTTTTCAAAACGGTCTTGCTCTTGCAGGGGACTATATGTCAGCTGCATCTTTTCTTGGTATTTCAGGCCTTGTTGCTCTAAAAGGTTATGACGGGATGATTTATGCGGTAGGTTGGCTTGTAGGTTGGCCTGCACTTATGTTTTTAATAGCAGAGCCTCTTAGAAACCTTGGCAAATACAGCTTTGCAGATGTGGTTGCCTACAGATTAAATCAAGGTCCAATCAGGACAGCTTCTGCCATTGGCGGATTATTAGTGCTTCTTTGCTACACTATCGCACAGATGGTTGGCTCAGGAAAGCTTATTGAGCTGATGTTTGGTATCCCTTATATTTGGGCAGAGATAATTGTAGGTGCGGTAATGTTACTTTACGTCTTATATGGCGGTATGCTTGCCACCACTTGGGTGCAGATTATTAAAGCGTGCCTTCTTCTTTTCGGTGTTACAATTTTAACTCTTTTGGTCTTAGCTAAATTCAACTTCAACCCAGGCAATCTATACGGTGCCGTTCAGGAAACTTATGGTGTTGAAATGCTAAACCCTGGTGGTTTGGTAAAAGGCCCTGTTGAAGCCCTTTCCTTGGGTCTTGCACTAATGCTTGGTCTTTTGGGATTGCCACATATTTTAATGAGATTTTTCACTGTACCTAATGCCAAAGAAGCAAGAAAATCAGTCGTGTATGCTACGACATTTATCGGATACTTCTACCTTATTATTCCGATAGTCGGCTTTGGTGCTGCGGTATTGGTTGGCAAAAGCGCAATCATGAAAATTGGAAGCGGTGGTAACATGGCTGCCCCTATGCTCTCTCAGCTGCTTGGCGGGACCCCATTTTTGGGATTTATAGCTGCAGTTGCATTTGCCACAATTTTGGCAGTTGTTGCAGGTCTTACATTAGCTGCTTCAGCGGCACTTGGAAATGACTTATATGTAAGCACATTTAAGAAAGGTAATGTAACAGAATCAGAAAAATTAAAAGCGGCTAGAATGTCTACTGTGATTTATGGTGTTGCTGCAGTTGCTCTTGGTATTGCTTTTCAAAAGCAAAATGTTGCTTTTTTGGTTGCCCTTGCTTTTTCAATAGCTGCAAGTGCTAATTTTCCATCACTTTTTCTTTCAATCGTATGGAAAAAACTAAGCACTACCGGCGTAGTAATGTCAATATTGTTTGGCGGGTTATCTGCTGCAATCCTAATCGTTTTAAGCCCTACTGTTTGGGTTACTATACTTGGGAATTCTGCTGCAATTTTCCCATATAAATTCCCAACAATCATTTCGCTACCACTTGCTTTTATCGGTGCTTGGATAGGCTCTGTGCTTGTGCCCGACAAGGCAGCACAAGAAAAATATGAGCAAGTTAAAATCAGGACATACTTAGGTGTAGGTATATCAGACGCAAGTGACCATTAAACATATTGTAAATTAGGTAAATATAGGGCCGCCTTTTAAGGCGGCTTTCTTTCTTTATAGCAAATTCGATAAAGTCAATTCCACCCCTAAAAATTGCATTTTTTCAACAGCTTTCAGGAAAACTACCGATGTATTGACAGCATCAAATAACGCCCTATGCCTGAAGGAGTTTTCAATCTTCACATCAATATTGAAATATCGTATCAAAGCATCAAGGTTATATCTTCCGATATTTGGGAAAAACTTTTTTGCAATATTTACCGTATCAAGAATACATATAAGTTTACAATCAATGGAGTGCTTTTTCATGTAATAATTTATAAAGGTAAAATCAAACTTTGCATTGTGTGCAATAAAAACCGTATTTTCAGCAAACTCAGCAAATTTTGGTAATATTTCATGAACTACAGGCGCATTTTCCACCATTTTATCATCAATACCATTGATTTCGATGGTCTTGCTTGGAATCGGTTTTTCAGGTTTTATAAGGGTTGTAAAGTGATTATTCAAATCAAGCTTGAAATCGCTGTTTATCCTAACCGCGCTAATCTCCAAAAGCTCAGCCCCTTTATAAGGGCTCAACCCTGTAGTCTCGGTATCTACAACGGTAAACGTATATTCATTTAATGGTTTATTAAGACCTAAGATACTCATAAAAACTTATAAACTCATCTAATTTTAACTCTTCGGCTCTCACATTATCATTACCAAAGAAGTCTTTTATCTTATCTTCAATATTTTCAATATGCTTAAGATTATTTTTAAGAGTCTTTCTCTTAAGGACAAAACAGCTCTTTATAAATTTAAGAAAATCTTTTTCAACACTATCTTCCTTAAAATGCCTTTCTTTTGGCAAAAACTTTAAAATAGTTGATTCTACCTTTGTAGTAGGCCAAAAGTTTTTTCCTGACAAATGTTTCACCTTAGATATATCAAAATAGTATTGGCAAAAAACCGAAAGTGAAGAATATGTCTTATTTTTTGGCAATGAAACAATCCTGTCCGCCACCTCTTTTTGAAACATAAAAACCATACAATCAATGTTATTATGAAAATTAACCGTGTGCTCCACTATTTTGGTGGACACATTATAAGGCAAGTTGCCCACAAACTTTATTTTTTTATCGGTCTCAAAATCTGTCCGATTTGTTAACATAAAGTCTTTATTAACGATATTAAAGTTGCCATAAATGTGCAGATATCTCCTTAAGAAATGTGCAAGGTCTCTATCAATCTCCACACACAAGACATTTGCATTTCGTTCGAGAAGCTCATAAGTAAGCACACCGCACCCAGGCCCTATTTCGACGACGTAATCGTCCGATTTTATCTCAGCTTCTTCACAAATAACAGACAATATATGTTTATTTACGAGAAAGTGCTGTCCAAACGACTTTTTCGTATGGCCAAATTCGGACTTAAATATTTGTATTAGATTTAACATTGTTCACCATCATATCCGCTACTTCAATAGCTCTTTTAAGACTACTCTCACTTGCAACCCCTTTTCCGGCTATATCATATGCCGTCCCGTGATCAACACTCGTCCTGATAAAAGGTAAATTAAGAGTAACATTTACGGCACTTCCAAAGCTCTCCATCTTGACAGGTATAAGCCCTTGATCGTGATACATCACAACCGCAATATCAAACTCCCCTTTCAACATCCTTGCAAAAAGTGTATCGGATGGGATAGGCCCATGCACATTCACCCCTTTTTCAACACACTTATTAACTGCAGGCGAGATAATCTGCAACTCTTCCAAAGCAATTGCCCCGTTATCCCCTGCATGGGGATTTAAGCCTGCCACGGCGATTTTAGGATTTGGACTACCAAAAAATTTACCCGCATTGTGACTGTTTGTTATAGCTTTGATTATTTTATCTTCTGTAATACTTTCAGCTACTTTCCCAATAGGGATATGAGTTGTCACAAGGACTACCTTTATCTTATCCCCCACAAGCATCATTGAAAAGTTATCACTTTTGCTTAAAAAGCCAAGATATTCCGTATGCCCCGGATATTTTAACCCTGCAAGATTAATTGCCTTTTTATTTATGGGGCAGGTTACCATAGCATCCGCTTCCCCTGCTTTTATCAGATTAAAAGCTTTTGCAATATATTTTATTGATAATCTTCCGTTTTCAGGTGTCAAAACTCCCGGGGAATAGGATATTTTATCTTTCCCTGTAACATCTATAAAATTGCACTCAGGAAGCAAGTCAATAGAAAATACGCTTTTAAAGGTCTCTTTCAGAATAGTTTTGCTGCCTACAAAAGTCAGGTCATATTTACTGCAAAATTGTTTATCAAGAATCAATTTGCAAATAATCTCAGGGCCAATGCCGGCAGGGTCGCCCATAGTAACGACAATTTTATTTAAACCCATAATGTTACATTATTTCCTATTGTGTATATAGCAACAAGTAAAATATTTATACTAATAAACAGCTACTTTTACAAGCTTGACTTCATCACCCCTTGTTATCTCAAGAGTGCTGCTTAAAATCGCCGCAGTAGCATAATCTTCATTTACATAAAGCACTTGAGCTTCACCCACTTTCACCTCTCTGTAAAATCCGCCGTCACTCTTGATACGGACGACTTCTACAATATCACCCTGCTTTATGCCTTCTTTAAAACCCTTATCAAAAACTATCCTATACCCGTCACCGGAAATTGTCATAGATTGAGAAAGGTATACCACTTTACCTTTTCTGTTTGACCTTACTTCAACAAATTGGTCAGACACTTTCATCATATCTTCATCTTTTTTAGCCTTTACATAAAGTCCTTTGCTGATGGAGTCAAAAGCCTTTTTTACTCTCACAACTGCATTGTCTTTTTCTACCTTTTCTACAATACCATAGCCATCTATTTTCAATAGCTCGCCGTTTTCAAAGCTTTCCAAATGTCTTAGAAAAGTAATTTCCTGACCTTCAGCAAACTTTTCTTTGGCAATACTCACTCTTAAAATATCCCCATCTGACACAAAATATTTACCCTCTTGAGTAGCTATTACCTTTTCGGATGGCAGTTTTTTTAACACTAACTCATAATCACTTAATTTTACAACCTTACTTGCACCTACATTGGCAATATTAGCACTTTCTTTATTCGCTACAGTGCCGGCAGCTGCTTCAACCCCTTTTTTAGTTGAATCGCCAATTTTAAAGGTAGCTTCATCTGTCAACTTCAGCACTTCACCATCATTTACAATAACAGGTATATTCAGCTTCTCTTTTGGATAAATGAGGTCAGGATTGTTGATATGGACATTATACTTCCATATTAACGGCCATTTAAAGTTATCCTTATAGTATTTTTCAGAAATATCCCAAAGGGTATCACCCTTTTTTACTACATGCACATCTTGTGCAAAACCGTTCAAAGCAAATAAAGCCAAACTTAAAGATAATAATATTTTTTTCATAATCTACTCCAACCCTTGCAATCTGCTCTTGGCAGTCTTAGCTGCGTCACTATCCGGATACAATGAAATCAGTTTATTGAGTGTATCCTTTGCCCCTTGAATATCCCCCATCTCTTTTTTTGCCAAAGCAATTTTGAGATAAGCATCAGGCACTTTGTTTGCATCGGGGTATTTTTGTATTAAATTAGTTAATGTATCTATACACTCTTGATATTCGTTATTTGAATAGTGTATCTCTGCAATCCAATACATTGCATTATCAGATAAATCATCATTTGGATACAGAGCCAAAAATTCTTCAAACTTCTTTTTGCTTTCAAATAGTTTTCCCGAATTAAAAAGCTCATAAGCATATGAGTAAAGACTTGATTTATCGGAAAAGTTATCCTCGATAACAATTATCTGATTTTCATTATTGCCGGCCTGCGATTTCGTTTGGTTTAAATTATTAACGTTTGCATTTTGCATATTGCCAGATTTTGAAACGCTATCCACCTTAGTCTTCATGATTGTCACTTCATTTGTAACGTATGACATATCATTTCTAACCTGTGCTATTGCCTTTGAGTTGCCGTTTATCTTTTCTTCGTTAATACTGATTTTCCTGTCAAGCTCATCAACATTTACTTTCATATCGGCTATCGATTTTTGTAGATTGATGATTTCTTCATTAAGATTACTTATACTCTGCTTTATCGCCTGATTATCCTGAGCACAGGCAATAAAAAGAAAAGGTAAAACAAATGTTACTATCCCCTTTTTCATAACAGCTCCTATATTACATATTTATCTATCGTATTTATAACAATTCCCAAATCAGGCTTACCGATAAACTCATTGGCACCAATCCCCAAAACTTTCAGCTCATTTTCCTCACTTGCAAGGGAAGAAAATACTACTATCGGCAGATGTTTTAGTGCATCTGACTCCCTAACCTTTCTTATTAAGAATGTCCCGTCAGCCACAGGCATCTCCAAATCGGTCACGATAATATCCGGCACCTCTTTAGTCAAAGCATTCAGCAATAATTTTCCATTCTCAAATGCATTAACGGTGTAGCCTGCTTTTTCGAGGTTATTTTTCAAAAGCTTACGAATAACATCAGAATCTTCAGCCAAAAATATCTTTTTGCCACGCCTTAAATGCTGCTTTGTATAGTCTATTTCAACATTATGCATTGAAGTTAAAGGATTAATCTCAGCAACAATTTTTTCAAAGTCTAAAAGCTGCACAAGCCTGTCATTAATATTTACCACGCCCAATACGGACTCAGCCAAATTTATGTCACTAATTGAAGCATAATCATTGATATCCGCCCAGGTAATCCTGTGAATCCTCGTAATATCGTCCACCACAAACCCATTATATTGATGGTTAAAATAAGTAATTATTACTTTTGACTTTTTTGGATCGTAATCATGCTTTATATTAAGCCAATAAGACAGATTTATTATAGGTATTAACTTTTGCCTGACATTTGCCGTCCCTATTACAGCGGGGTGTGAATCAGGGACTTTGACGATTTCAGGGAAAAGGATAATCTCCCTGACTTTTGCTACATTTATGCCGAAATAATGCTCTTTTTCGCCCCTAATAATAAACTCAACAACTTCAAACTCATTTGTGCCTACTTCAAGCAAAATTTCATGATCAATTCCCATAATCTTCTCCTAACAGAAAATATCATACAAACCGATGGCATTCAAGGGAAATATAATTATTTTTTTAGAAAAGTGTAAAGAAAAAATTCATAACAAAAAAGGCGGCTAAGCCGCCTTAAAATTATTATTCAGCACACCCCGTAAGTTCATATGGAACCATTTTAAATGTTCCAAGCGGATTAGTTACAGGAAAACCTGCCTCAATCCATCCTTTTATACCACCTTTAAGATTTACAACATTCTGATAACCCAACCTTTTTAATGTTTCTGCGGCCAATACCCCTCTACCGCCAACTTTACAATAAGTAACAATGAGCTTATCAGTCGGGATATTCATCTTTGGTAGCATAAATTCGATCAAACCTCTGCTAATATTGTAATACTCTTTAGCCTCAATTTTTGCTGCAGGCACCTCTTCCTTTGTCCTAACATCGATAAGCACAAAATTTACCTTGCCTTTAATTAAGTCCATAAGCTCCTGAGGGGTTATCTCCTTAACCATTTGCTTTGCAGCACTTACCATCGCTTTGCTGTTGTCAGCAACAGGGTTTGCCTCAGCAAATACGCTAAAGCTAAAAGCCATCAAACAAAATAATGCTAATAAAAATCTTCTCATATTCCACCTCCTGAAATATAATAAAATATACCACATAAAAAAAAATCTTGTCAACCTATCTGTTCATTTATTTACAAATTGTTAAAAATTATAAACATAATCTTTTAATTTAAAAAGCATTCATCCTTATTGATGAATAATTGTCTTAACATTTTAGTCTTTTTGCTATTTCTGCAACATGACGCCCCTGAAATTCTGCGATGGCAAGCTCATTATCACTTGGCATCCTGCTCCCATCATGATCAGCTATTGTGGTAGCTCCGTAAGGTGTGCCGCCGGTAATCTCTTTCATATTAAGTAGTCTTTGCTCCGAATAAGGCACACCGACTACTATCATTCCATGATGTAGTAGCACTGTGTGAAAGCTTGTCAACGTCGTTTCCTGACCGCCGTGCTGAGATGCGGTAGAGCTAAATACTGAACCTACCTTGCCAATAAGGGCACCTTTTGCCCATAGACTGCCCGTCTGATCTATAAAATTTTTCATCTGAGAAGCCATGTTTCCAAATCTTGTAGGTGTCCCAAATATAACGGCATCAGCCCCTGCCAAGTCTTCCACACTTGCCACCGGCACATGGGAAAAGCTTTTCTTAGCCTCAAATGCACCTGCATTTTTTAACTGCTCTTCAGTCATAAGCTCAGGCACCTGTAACAGTTTAACGCTTACACCATCAACTGATTCAGCCCCCTTTTTAACTGCTTCGGCTAATTTATAAACATGCCCGTATAAACTATAAAAAACAACATACACTTTTACCATAACTTCCTCCTATCAATTCATACTGTTTTAATAAGATATGGCTAATATTTTAAAAAGCAAGGGTAATAATTTATATTTACTCCACTGCAAACTGCTTAATTTTAGCCGACTTATGTATAATTAAAATTATTTGACAACTCTTTTTAAAATAGTAATAATCTTAAAAATTTTAGAGAGGATGATGTGTATTTTTCACCGAAGGTAATGAGATTTTTGCTGAATATCTATCCGCCATATGTTGGTGCTGGGGTAAAAATTGAATATATCAGAGATGATTGGAAAGAATTAAAAGTATCGATGGTGTTGCGTTGGTATAATAGAAATGCCGTTGGCACGCATTTCGGCGGCAGTCTTTACTCAATGACCGACCCGCATATTATGCTGCTGCTTATGAATTCCCTTGGCAGAGATTATATCGTGTGGGACAAATCAGCCGAAATCGACTTTATAAAGGCAACAAAGGCAAAGGTTTACTGCACTGTTTCAATAACCGATGAAATTATAAATGAGATAAAAGAAAAGACTGCTGACGGAGATAAATTTTACCCGGAGTTTACTCTAAATATTGTCGACGGTAAAGATAATCTGATAGCAAGGGTGAAAAAGATACTTTATGTGAGAAGAAAGTTCTAAGTTCTAAGTTCTAAGTTCTACGTTCTACGTTCTACGTTCTACGTTCTACGTTCGGGGTTAGATATTTTGTTTTAGATGTCAATATTTTTTGGGAAAAATATACAATCTTTTATTTTTAAAAAAAGCCTTATAAGACTTTGAGTGAAACTTGCAAACGGACTTTTCCATCGCGACTTGCAAGCATTGTCTAAATAATAAAAAAAGGCCGGGAAACCCCGGCCTTTTTTAGTATGTAAAAATTATATTAGAATCTGTAAGTCATCTTAAGGTAAAATTGGTCAACCTTATCAACTACAGGCATCAAAGTATTGAAAGCTGTAGCATCTTTAATCTTAACAGGCTCACCCATATAGTTACCGCTGTTAGTGTACTCGTAATCATAGTGGATGTAACCAAGTGTAGCAAAGAAGTTGTTACCAACGATCGGCTGATGATAGTATACCTCATACACATCACCGCGTGTAGCAAGCTTCTGTGCATCATAAGTAAGGATAAATGGCTGCCAGTATTTGGTACCATGGTTGTATTCTACACCAAGTTTACCGCCTAAGAATGGCAATTCTGGAGTCATAACACCAAGCCAGATAGAGTGACCTGTACCATCCATCATTTTATCCATGCCCATAAATTGATACATTGGGTTAGCTGACTGGTTGGTTGGGTCAGTTTTACTCATAGAATAAGCAGCAAACCAGCTGAAGTCAAATGTATAACCTTGAGCTATAATTGAGTGAAGGTCTATATTACCAACCTCTGACATTGGCTCTACACGAGAAACAAATCCACCATAGTTAGGATTGATAGTATAATTATCATAAATTCCATCTAAATTTGTATCTGAACCTGATACATAGAATGGAAATACAGCAGTACCGATAAAGCCGTCAGTCAAACCGTAGCCGTGAGCCCAGTTGTAAATCACTTTGTAATCTTCGTTATCAAAAAGTTTAACGATAGCACCAAAGAAGTGAACATCATTTACATCTGCCTGAGCATTCATAGAGTTAAGTGTGCCGTAGCCACCTTCATAACCCTGACCGTAGCAAAACTTAACATTAAGCCCTGGTATACCGGTCAAGTCAGCAAGATCAAATCCTAATGAACCACCATCAAAGTTCATTTGAATGATTGTGCCGGCAGGTGAGCCACCAAGTACTGCATTTTCATGGTTTTCCATACCATAACCGTAAGCGGCAGGACGACGACCAAAAGAGAAATGCCAGTGAACATCCCCGATACTGTTTCTATATACGAAATAAGCTCTTTCTACTCTCAAAGAATCATCTGTAGGTACCTGAGCAGAGTTTGCATCAAGAGCCATACTCCCCATAGTGCCGTTAAAGAAATGGAAAGGTGTAGAGTCACCAAAAGTCTTAAACATTACCAAACGACCGCTGAAAGAAAGGTTTTCGTTTACTTTTGAAGAAAGCCTTAAACGAAGTCTGTTAGTAAGCATAAAGTCGTTGTTTGTGTCGTATTTTTTAGGAGTAACCATGCCAAAAAGCTTGCCAATCTTTTCAGCATCTGTTCCACTAAGAGTAGTACTCTCTACAGCATCAGGCACACCATTTGAATTAGAGTCAGTAGTCAAACCCACAAGTCCAAACATTGTAGGCAACTGAGAAGCTTCTGCAGGATATTTCGAAGCAAATGCACCATAATCAGAAACTGAAAAACCACTTCCATCCATCCACAAAGACATAAAATCACTTGCCCAGTCAGGCAATGCCCTTACATTCTTATACTGAGTGCTGTCAAGTCTTGACATAAACTCAGCACTGATAGAAAGCTTGTCTGTAGCTGTGTGTCTTGTGTTTTTAGACACAAATTTGTTCATAGTGTCTACCTGAGTCTGAAGGTCAGCAATCTGTTTCCTGAGCTGATCAAGTTCAGAATCGGCAAAAGCGAAAGTTGATGCTAATAAAACCCCTAAAACGATAGATAAAAGTTTTTTCATCGAAAAACCTCCAAATAAATTTTTTCCCACTTTTAGAGTAGGCTATAGTTTCTAAAACAAAGGGGGACAATCCCCCTTAATTAACCGATATTTCTAATTCTAACCGCAAGTTTCTGGCTGGTCAGAGTCAAGTGCGTGGCTGTGAAGATATTCAAACATATCTTCTACGTCCTGATCGCTAAGACCTGCTTTAGCAGAGCACTCTTTAATCTTTGGAAGAGCTGCTTTCCACTGAGCCTGAGTCTTTGACACAGGGCTAAGTGCAGCTACACCTGCTTTTGAGCCGTCATGGCAAGCAAGACGACAGCTTTTTTTCCATACTCTCTTACCTTTTCTTGCATTACCAGCAGCGTAAGCTGAAGTAACTGCAAAAATTGCAATTGTCGCTAAAACCAAAGCCGTAAAAAGTTTCTTTTTCATACATGCCTCCTTATATTTGGCTTATCTGCCTTGTTTTATTTGTATATTCAGAATAATCAATATTGACCCTATAAAAAATGCTATTCACTGAAAACCTCTTCGACGATTCCATCCAAATCGTTAATAAATTCCAATAAACCCAATGCCAACACTTTATAAAAATCAAGCTCGGCACTCTCGATAATTTTCTTACAAAATTTTTCACACATTGGCAATACCAAACCGTAAGCTACAAGAAAAAAACCTTTTGCCGCGCTAATCCCGTCAACATTAAGTCTGCCTATCATAATCGACATATATTCAAGCATTATATGGATATTGTCTTCCAAATCTTTATAATCTTCTTTAAGCTCAAACCCTGTCTTTAGCATCAAATCTCTTAATTTTAAAAGATGGTCGCTAAACAGTAGCCCGTCATCACTAAGATACACAGATGCATACGGGCTGGCAGGCACTCCGTCTTTATTGGCCACAAAAAGTCTTACATACTCCACCTGCATATCATCAGCTTTTTCAACGTGGAGCGTTTTGCCTGCATAGGCCTCGAAAAAATCATCAAAATATTTTGCTGACTCTTTAAGTCTCGAGTAAACTTTCACATCTGGATATCTGAAGGCAAGGGATAAAAACATCAATGTATTGCTTAGATTAATTACCGCTGTCTCATCGTATGAATCAAAATTTATTACAACATCGTCCCAATCCCCTTTTAGTGCAATTTTTTTTACCTTTTCCAAATCAACCGGGACTTTAAACTCTGTCATTTGTTCCCCTTAAATTTCACTACGTTTCACCAACAGTAGTCATATTAAATAATCTATTTTTTTTGTAAAGACTTTTTTGTATACAATATGCAATTTTTTCTATAATAACTTTTTGTGCGCAAATAGATTTAAGAGCAAAATTACTCCTGCCATTGAAGATAATAGCATCAAAAAGCTACTCCACCCATATTTTTCATAGATAAGCCCTGGCAGGTATGAGCCAATAATTCCGCCAAAATAATAAAAGGATACATACATGCCGTTTACAATCCCCTTATTTTTATCTGCATTTTTATTCACAAACCCAGACCCAACGGAGTGGAGCATAAACATCCCGCCGCAAAAGATAAACATATTGATATATATCCACAGTAAATTGTCCATCTGAAATAGCAGCAGAGCCGTTATATAAACTGTCGAACCTAAAATAAGGGATTTTCTATACCCGAATATTCCTATAATCTTCACTGACAATAGGCTTACAATGACACCCATCAAATATCCGGAATAGGCAAGCCCCGTTTTCAGCTCATTGGATTTGCTACTTAATTTTGAAAGATGGTCAGGCAAATAATTTAAAAGACCGGCAAAACAGAAAAATGACAGAAAAATCGAGATATACACAACCATAAATTTTTTATCTTTAAGCACCACAAAAACATCATTAAATCTTGGTTTGGTAACGCTCAGATTAACATCTTTCTCAAGCGATTTCACAAAATATACCAATAAAATCAGGCACAACCCCAAAAACAAAAAACTAACCCGCCAATTAAAAAGGTAAGATATTAGCCCTGATACGGCTCTGCCCGCAAATCCGCCGACAATGGTTGATGCGATATAAATCGACATAACCCTTTGAATATTCTCACCGTTTGAAAGTTTGGAAACATATGTCATAAGGGACGTCAAAATTGCAGGGATTAAAACCCCTTGAAAAAGCCTTATGCCAAGTATCTGATAAAAACTTACCGCAAACCCTAACATTATTTCACTCAACCCCAAAAGAAGCAGTGCCATCAAGATTATCTTCCTCGCCGATACGGTTTCCAATATTATCCCGTATAAAAACGGTGAAAAACTAAGTGGAATAAGGGTAAAAGTTATTATAAGACCTGATGTGGAAGCAGAAAGGTTAAACTCTTTTGAAAGTATTGGCAATAGGGGCTGAGGAGCGTATAGTGCAGAAAAGGTTAAAACAGCTGAAAAAACAATTAGAATCGTATTTTTAAAATTCATCTATTTGGCATCTTGTATTTTAATAGCTTAAGATTTGATATCCAAAATATATCCTAACATCTCATCAGTCGTTTTGACAGTTTTCGTGTTTGCCTGCACATATCTCAGGTCAACGATATTATTGACAATCTCTTTGGCCAAATCTACATTTGAAGCCTCAAGAAAACCGGACATTATTTCGTATGAATCCTCAGGGGCAGGATTGTTATTATCGTTAAAAATATCGATTTTAAATACCTTCTCTCCGTTTACCAATAAATTACCTTTTGTGTCTATACTTATTTCGTCATTATTATTATTTAGATTGAGCCCGTCGGTAAGCCTCTCCCCGTTTGCATTTACTATCTCTCCGTTTTTATCAAGATAAAAATTGCCTTCTCTCGTGAGATTTTCACCGTTTTCACCGTAAACTTTAAAATAGCCGTTTCCGTTTATTGCAAGGTCAAGATTTCTACCCGTATGGATAAGATAGCCTTGAGACTTATCGCTATTGACAGAAATTACCTTTACTCCCCCTTTTGAAAGCTCAGACAAAACCGAATATTGTGACTTATACGAGGTGGAGTTTACATTTGCGATATTATTGGCGGTAACGGAGATCCTGTTATCACCCGCCACAATCGCACTTAACGCCGAATATAATCCCTGAATCATTTGCTTTCTCCTTATTTTTATATTATATTACATAAGCGAATTTTTTACAATAGGGAGGTCGATATGGTTCAAATATCCGATGATTTTTTGAAAGAATTTTTAAAAAAGGCTAAAAATATCATAATCGTAGGTGCTTCAAACAGACCTGAAAGAGCAAGCAACCATATAATGAAATTTTTGATGGACAAAGGGTATAACTGCTACCCTGTAAACCCTATGGAGGATGAAGTCTTAGGTGTCAAAGCTTATAAATCAATAAAAGATGTGCCTGTTACCCCTGATTTGGTAGATGTATTTCGAAAAAGTGAAGCATGCCCGGAAATCGTCAAAGAGTCTGTCGAAAAAGGTGCAAAGTTTATTTGGTTGCAAGAAAATGTTTACAGCGAAGAGGCAAAAAAGATTGCTGACGAAAACAATATCCCTATTATTATGGATAAATGCATTTATAAGGAATTTTTAAGGCTTAAAGTGGTAGGTTAATATTTATGGGGTTAATATTTTCTTCTTTCATACATGTCTTTTTAAAGCTTTTTTTCATATTAACCCCATTTTTTGTCCTTTCCACATTCCTTGTCATGACAAACGACTTTACTGAGGCGGAAAGGAAAAAGACTGCTGTCAAGGTTACTTTTGCAGTCCTCTTAATCACTTTTACAATGTATCTTTTCGGCAAATACATATTTATGGTATTTGGCATTACCATCGATGCCTTCAGGATAGGTGCAGGGGTGCTTTTATTCTTATCGTCCGTAAGCCTTGTCCAGGGGAAGACAATCAGCCAGAGCAGTCAAAAGGAAGATATTGCCGTCGTCCCTTTGGCACTTCCCGTGACGGTAGGGCCTGGGACAATAGGAATTTTGCTTGTAATGGCCGCCGAAAACAAATCGATAACATTAAAGCTCATAGATTGTGCAGGTCTGTTCTTTGCTGTTTCAGCTATCGGAATACTGCTACTTTCATCTGTTAAAATTGAGAAAATTATCGGTCAAAGAGGGCTTGCCATATTAAGCAAAATAACAGGCCTGTTTATTGCATCTATTTCAGCCCAACTGATATTTACAGGTATAAAAAATTTCTTATTCAGCTGATAATCTCCTTATGTCCCCATTTTTTTAAATGCTCTTTAATAAATGATATAATAGCTTCGTGCTCTTCATCCCCGCGTCCGGTAATCTCCATCGGCTTACCAAAAGCAAACATTACCTTTCTTTCAGGATAAATTTTACCAAAATCTTTTATTAACTTGCCGTTTGTCCAAGCATCAGTCTTAAGGGCTACGGGGACAACTTTTACACCGGCTTTTTTTGCCAATTTTATACCTATTGTGTTAAACTGCTTCGAATCAAACACAGGTGTCCTTGTGGTCTGTGGAAACACAATAACCGATACCCCTTTACTCAATTTTTCCGTGCCGTCATTTAATACAGTTTTTAAATCTTCTCTCGGATTATCCCTGCTTACTACAATCGGGTCTCTTGCAACCATTATATGTCTAAATACAGGATACTCCACGAGACTCTTCTTAACCACAAATGTAACAGGCTTTTTAGGCTGAATAAGGCATGGCAAAATAAACGTCTCAAGTGTGCTCATATGGTTACCAATAAATACAACAGGCTCAGGCTCATTGGCAAAGTTTTCGACACCGGTAACCTCTATCTCGCATCCGACACTTTCAAGAAATCGAAGTGTATCGTAGCTACTTTTAACCCATTCATCATCGTTGTATCCCCCTTTTTTTGCAATACTGCTTGAGCTAAACACAACTCTCAAAAGGCCGATATAAAATGTGACAGTAGGGAAATGTTTGCCGAAAAATCCTATCTTTTTCTTTTCTGTTTTATAGTTATCTTTTAACGTTATCATAAAATTTACCTCGTAAGCTTAAGTTTGCTTGACTTAAAATGCTCAGCGATTATAATTTATTTACTCTTAAAATCAAGGGGGAAGAGATGGAAAAACTTATTCAAGGGCTTGTAAAATTCAAATCGGAAGATTTTGAAACTTACTCGGATGTTTTCAGTAATCTAAAGGACAAACAAAATCCTCATACACTTTTTATAGGCTGCTCCGACTCAAGGGTTGTGCCCACACTTATTACCAATGCAATGCCGGGTGAGCTTTTCTTACTAAGAAATATTGCAAATATTGTTCCTCCTTACAGGGAGGATGACCAATATTTTGGGACGCAGGCTGTTATTGAATATGCTGTAAACATGCTCAATGTTGAAAATATTGTTGTTTGCGGACATTCAAATTGTGGAGGTTGTAACTCACTTTTAAACTACCACAAACAAGATTTCAGTAACATTAAAAGTGTAAAGAAATGGCTCAGCCTTGGGCTGCCTGCACTTAACAAACTTAATGAAATTGCTAAAGAAAAATCTTTGCCTGTCAAAGAGTGGATGATTGAACAACTTAACATTATAGAGCAGATTAAAAATCTGCTGACTTACCCTTATATTGCTGAAAAATATAAAAATAATACAATCAATATTTACGGCTGGTATTACCTGATTGAGAAGGGTGTGATATTCAATTATAACAAGGAAACAAATTTTTTCGAGCCGATTAATCTGTAAAAAAGGCGGCCATTAGAAGGCCGCCATATAATTTATTTTTTATACCTTTCAGCTACAGAAACTCTCAAAAGCTCCCTTCTCAGTTGAGCTTCTACTTTCCTAAATTTAACTTCGTCTTCGTGTCTTGCAGCTTCAAGCTCTTTTTCAGCCTCAAGCTTACGCCTGATAGCTTCTTCAAGGTCAATTTCACGACCAAGCTCGGCACTTTCAGCCAAAACGGTCACCTTGTCATTGACCACTTCAAAAAAACCTCTGTCAATGGCAACATAATCCTCTACCCCATTTTGCTTATAAACAAGCTCTCCGACTCTTAAAGCCGTAAGAAACGGGGTGTGACCCGGCAAAACACCGAAATCACCTTCCACACCCGGAGCAACCACTTCATCAACTTCTATATCAAGTAGCTGCTTTTCAGGTGATACCAATTCCAACTTTAGCTTTTCAGCCATGATTATCCTCTTTTCTTAAGCTGTTCAGCTTTTTCATATACCTCTTCAATACCGCCTACCATGTAAAATGCCTGCTCAGGAAGATCGTCACACTTACCATCAAGAATCTCCTTAAAGCCCCTGATGGTATCTTTCAACTGCACATATTTACCTTTCATACCGGTAAATTGCTCCGCAACATGGAAAGGCTGAGACAAGAATCTCTGAATCTTCCTTGCCCTTGCAACAGTAAGTTTATCCTCTTCAGTAAGCTCTTCCATACCAAGAATAGCGATAATATCCTGCAACTCTTTATATCTCTGCAAAATAGCCTGAACTCCCCTTGCAACATTGTAATGCTCTTCGCCGATAATATTAGGGTCAAGCATTCTTGAAGTAGAGTCAAGCGGGTCAACTGCAGGATAGATACCAAGCTCTGCAATCTGACGAGAAAGAACCGTAGTCGCATCAAGGTGTGCAAATGTCGTAGCAGGAGCAGGGTCAGTAAGGTCGTCTGCAGGCACGTAAACCGCCTGAACAGATGTAATAGAACCCTTATTTGTAGAAGTAATCCTCTCCTGTAATTCACCCATCTCTGTACCAAGTGTCGGCTGATAACCAACCGCAGATGGCATACGCCCAAGAAGTGCGGAAACTTCCGAACCTGCCTGAGTAAATCTGAATATATTGTCAACGAATAGAAGTACGTCCTGCCCTTCAACATCTCTGAAATATTCAGCAATAGTAAGACCGGTAAGACCAACCCTCATCCTTGCTCCGGGCGGCTCATTCATCTGTCCGTAAATTAGTGCAACTTTATCCAAAACTCCTGATTCTTCCATTTCAAGATAAAGGTCGTTACCTTCCCTTGTCCTTTCACCAACACCGCAGAAAACAGAATATCCACCGTGCTGCTTAGCGATATTGTTGATAAGCTCCATAATAAGTACCGTCTTACCAACACCTGCACCACCGAAAAGACCTGTCTTTCCACCTTTTGTATATGGCTCTAAAAGGTCAATAACCTTAATACCTGTTTCAAGTATTTCATTCCCTGTATCCTGATCTTCCAATGTCGGAGCAGGTCTGTGAATAGGCCAAAAATCATCGGCTTCAACTGCCGGCTTATTGTCAACAGGCTCACCTACAACATTTAAAATCCTTCCCAAAGAGTTTTTTCCAACAGGAGCAGTAATCGGCTTACCTGTATCTTCTGCTTCCATACCTCTTACAAGACCTTCAGTTGAAGTCATTGCAACTGCCCTTACTGACTTTTCACCGAGATGCTGCTCAACCTCACACACTACCACGTTACCTGTAACGGGGTTTGTAAGCTTAATAGCGTTATAAATTTCAGGCAAATTACCGCTTTCAAATTTTACATCGACTACTGGTCCAATAACCTGGACTACCTTTCCTACATTTGCCATTATCTTCACTCCTTTATTTTAATGCCTCAGCACCGTTTACAATGTCTAAAATTTCCTTTGTAATTGCTGCTTGTCTTGCTTTGTTATATGTAATTTCAAGCTTTTTAATGAGCTCACCAGCATTCCTTGTAGCGTTGTCCATTGCTGCCATTCTCGCTCCGTGCTCTCCGGCAATAGACTCAAGAATAGCACTGAAAAGAGAAAAATTGAGATATCTTGGAAGAATCTCTCTTATCAGACTTTCCGGTGACGGTTCATATAAATAATCTATTACATTCTCACTATCGGTCTGTTCAAGGCTTAGAGGCAGTATCTTTTCTACCTTAGGCACCTGATATGCAACAGACTTAAATTCATTGTAAATAGTATAGACTTCGTCTACAACGCCGTTCACAAAATCATCGCCGATAACTTTTCCCATTTCAATGGCATCATCATATCTAACTCTGCCACCAAAGGATGTGTATTTTTGTAATATTTCATAATCACGCTTTTTGAAAAAATCGTATGCCTTTCTTCCTACAAAGTAAAATTTAATCGTCTTTGAGGAATTTTCTTTTATAAAGGCGATGACTTTTTTTATCAGGTTGGAATTAAATCCGCCGCAAAGCCCTCTATCAGAGGTAACCACAACCAAACCTATACTATTCACGGTCTCCTTCTTTTGAAGGAAAGGGTGAACCTCTTCACTGACTCTGGCACCGATATTGTTCACAACATTCCTTATGTTTAACGCATAAGGCTTTGTTGCAATCATAGCCTCCTGAGCCTTTCTCATCTTCGCAGCAGACACCATCTTCATCGCTTTGGTAATCTTCTGCGTATTCTTAACCGACTTTATCTTCCTTTTTATATCCCTCATTCCAGCCATTTAGGTTCCCCTTTAAGCAGAAAACTGCTTTTTAAACTCTAAAACAGCCTCTTTCATTTTAGCAGTAAGCTCGTCACTCAAAGCCTTTTTCTCTCTGATTTCCTGTAAAATTTCAGGTTTGTTTGTCTTAATATATGTCAATAACTCTGCTTCAAACTTTGTAACACTCTTTGTCGGGATATCATCCACAAGCCCGTTTACACCGGCAAAGATTGATATAATCTGCTCTTCAACCGGTACAGGCGAATATTGGCCTTGCTTTAAGATTTCAACCAACTTTTCACCTCTGTTAAGCTGAGCTTGTGTAGCTGCATCAAGGTCACTACCAAACTGTGCAAACGCTGCCAACTCTCTAAACTGAGCAAGCTCAAGTCTTAATCTTCCCGCAACCTGCTTCATCGCCTTAATCTGAGCAGAACCACCAACCCTTGAAACTGAAAGACCAACGTTAACAGCCGGTCTGATACCTGAATAGAACAGGTCACTTTCAAGGTAAATCTGACCGTCAGTAATAGAGATAACGTTTGTCGGAATATACGCAGAAACGTCACCCGCCTGAGTTTCAATAATCGGTAGCGCAGTCAATGAACCGGCGCCAAGCTCGTCATTTAATTTTGCAGCCCTTTCAAGAAGTCTTGAGTGCAAATAGAAAACGTCACCAGGATATGCCTCACGTCCAGGCGGCCTTCTAAGAAGAAGTGAGAGCTGCCTGTAAGCAGTTGCCTGCTTAGAGAGGTCATCATATATTACAAGAGCATGCTTACCCCTATCTCTAAAATATTCACCCATCGTACAACCGGAGAATGGTGCGATAAACTGTAATGGCGCAGGGTCACTTGCAGTAGCAGAAACTATTATTGTGTAATCCATAGCCCCGTGTTTCTCAAGTGTATCTACCACCCTTGCAACAGTTGATCTTTTTTGTCCGATTGCAACATATACGCAGATAACATCCTTACCTTTCCGGTTAATAATAGTATCCAAGACAACGGCAGTCTTACCTGTCTGCCTGTCACCAATGATAAGCTCCCTCTGACCTCTTCCGATAGGAATCATTGAGTCAATAGCTTTGATACCTGTCTGCAAAGGTTCGTGAACAGGTTTTCTTGCAACAATACCGGGAGCAATTTTTTCAATTACGTCATACTCATTTGTCTCGATGGGACCTTTTCCGTCAATAGGCTGTCCCAACGGGTCAACAACCCTTCCGATAAGTGCTTCACCGACAGGCACAGATGCAATCTTACCTGTCCTTTTGACTGTGTCACCTTCCTTGATATGAGTATATTCACCCATAATAACGATACCAACGTTATCCTCTTCAAGGTTGAACACAATGCCGTAAACTCCGCCCGGCAATTCAAGAAGCTCACCAGCCATAGCATTGTCAAGGCCATAAACCTTAGCAATACCGTCACCGGCACTTAATACCGTGCCAATTTCTTCCATTTGAACTTTTTGTTCAAAATTCTTAATCTGTTCTTTAATGACCTTGCTTATCTCTTCTGCCCTGATTTGCATATCACGCAACTCCTTTTTTATTTATCCTATTATACTATCTTTTAATCTATCTAACTGACCTTTTACAGACGCATCAAACTGGACACTTTTAATTTTCGCAACAAGCCCCGCAATAATCGATTTATCAACTTTCAAATCCAAAGATACCTTTTTCCCCGAAACTTTCTCCAAGGAAGCCTTAATTTCATTTTTAATGTCGTCATTTACCTCAAAAGCCGTGGTCACTTCCGCTATCACTTCACCTTTGTCTTCCATATCAAGAAAGTTCATATATTCATATATTTCAGGAAGCAGGGAAATTCTCCCCTTATTGATGAGCAACACAAGAAAATTATACAAATCGGATGTTATCTTCCCATCATTTTTAAGCTTTTCAAAAAATGAAACTTTCTCATCCCTTTTTATAAGAGGGGATTTAATAAAGTTTAAAAAATCCTGGCTTTCCTGCAGCACGGCAACCATCTCTTTCAGCTGCGAAAAAACAGAGTCAAACTTTCCACCCTCTTTCAAGGTTTCATAAAATGCCTGTGCATATCTCTTGGAAACAATATCGACTCTCAATTTATCGCTCCTATCTTTTTAATATATTCCTGCATTAATAATTTTTGTCTGTCACCAGAAAGCTCGTTACCAAGCTTTTCCTCAGCCAACTTTAAAGCAAGCCTAAAAGTCTCTTTTCTTAACTCTTCTTTAGCCCTATTCAAATCGGATTCTATCATATTCTCGGCAAAGCTTCTCAATTTGTCTATATTATTGCTTGCTTCCTCTAATATTCTTTCCTTTTCAGCCTCAGCAGATTTCATTGCTCTCTCTTTCATATCTTCAAGCTCTTTATTCATCTGAGCAAGCTTTGATTTGTATTCTTTTAACTCCGTTTCTGCTTGCTCTTTAGCCTTTTGAGCATCTGCAATGGCCTTTTCAATATCTGCTGTCCTTTTTGTCAGAAAATCGTTCAAAGGCTTTTTTAAAACTTTAACCAAAATAAAGGCAAAAACTGCAAAAACAATAATTCTCCAAAAAAGACCCATATAATCAGGCCCATGACTTTCAGCACCTTCTGATGCCAACGCTATATGTGGTATCACAAAAATAAGTAACGAAAGTATCCTCTTCACTATTACCCCCTAAGCCACTTTGCCCAAAATTTTTGCTACAATTTCATCTGCAAGCCCGTTAGCTTCCGTTTCAAGTGAGACTTTTGCTTTCTCAACCTGTATCTCAAGCTCCTTTCTCGCTGTTTCTATCTTTTTATCTATCTCTTCCTTAACTTTAGATACTTTTTCATATGCCTCAGTCACAGCTTGTTGTCTAATCTTACCTTGATACTCTGCAACCTCTGCCCTTACTTGCTGTAACTTCTCTTCGTACTCTTTTTTATTTTTCTCAACCTCAGCCCTTAAATTGCCAGCTGATTCCAATAGGCCCTTGATCTTACTATCCCTGCTGTCAATGTTTGACAACATTGGGTCATAAATCAGCTTCTTGCCTATAAAAAATATTATTAAAAAGTTTATCATTTGGATTAACAGAGTATAATCAATACTAATCATTACACCTCTCCTTTAAAAGAAATTATCAATGCGGTATACTGTATACAATTTATAATTATCGCGCAGACAGTATCAAAATAACCCGCTTTTGTCAACATTAAAAATAAGTTTTATTATTGTTAAATTTGCTCCTTCAGCACATCTATTCCGGGCAAATGTCCAAGTTCAATATACTCAAGAGAAGCACCGCCACCGGTTGAAACATGCGATAACTTGCTATCAGCACCGATTTTTTTAACAGCACTCACAGAGTCTCCGCCACCAACAACCACAACAGCATCAAGCCCAGCCAACAGTGTGGCAATTTCAAATGTCCCCTTAGAATACCTGCTATCTTCAAAAACACCCATCGGACCATTCCATAACACTGTTTTACATTCTTTAAGCTCCTGACTATACAGATTGACAGTCTTCTCACCTATATCAAGCCCCATAAGCTCCGCCGGAATATTAACATCGTTTACATAAACAGGCTCACCACAAAACTCTTTCGAACAAACATGATCAATAGGCGTAAATATTTTTACACTTTTCTCTTCAGCTTTTTTATAAATTTTCTCTACAGTAGCAATATGCTCTTTTTCAACCAACGAAATTCCCACATTGTAACCTTTATATTCTAAGAAAGTATAAGCCATTGCCCCGCCGATAAAAATCTTGTCAACCAAATTAATAAGGCTTTCAATGACACCAATCTTATCGCTGACTTTCGCACCACCCAAAATGGCACCAAAAGGTTTTTCGGGAGACTTTAAGAGCTTTTCAAAATAATCAACTTCTTTTTGAACTAAAAAACCGGCATATTTTTCTTTAACCCTTAACGGCAATCCGTAAACAGAAGCATGTTTTCTATGACTTGTCCCGAAGGCGTCATTCACATATATTTCGGTAAACTTAGCCAGCTCTTCAACAAAGGCTTCCTCATTTTTCTCCTCACCTTTATAAAACCTCAAGTTTTCAAGAAGTAGCACTTCACCGGGTTTTAGCTCGTCAACTGCTTTAATAACCTTTTCACCGACACAGTCATCAACAAACTTTACCGGGAAAAAATTTTCATTGATGTAATTTGCCACAGGCTGAAGAGAAAATTCCTTTTTAAATTCACCCTTCGGTCTGCCAAGATGGGAAGCAAGGATGACTTTCCCTTTTTTCTCTTTTATAAAATTAATGGTCTTAAGAGCCTCTCTTATACGAGTATCATCCGAAACTTTACCATCCTTAATAGGCACATTAAAGTCAACTCTTACAAATACTTTTTTATACTCAAAATTACAAGATTGTAGTGACTTAACCATAAAACCTCCGTAAATTAATATAAAGAAAAAGCCTGCAGTCAAAAACTAACAGCAGGCTCATAGGATACTTTTATAAAACTTTTGTCGCAAGCTCAACTATTCTGTTAGAATAGCCCCACTCGTTATCATACCAACTAATCACCTTGACACAGTTTCCACCGATTACTTTTGTAAGCGGAGCGTCAAATATAGAAGAGTGAGGATTACCGTTAAAATCTATAGACACAAGCTCTTCCTCTACATATTGAAGAATCCCCTTCAACCCCTCTTCAGATGCCTCTTTTATAGCCATATTCACTTCTTCTTCAGTTACCGCCTTATTAAGGTTGCAAGTCAAATCAACCATTGACACGTTTGGAGTAGGCACCCTAACAGCCATACCGTCAAGTTTCCCTTTTAATTCAGGCAATACAAGACCTACCGCTTTTGCTGCACCGGTAGATGTGGGAATCATTGACACAGCGGCAGCCCTTGCCCTCCTTAAATCTTTGTGAGGCAAGTCCAAAATTCTCTGGTCATTTGTATAAGAATGAACGGTTGTCATAATACCGTTAATTATTCCAAATTTATCATTTAACACCTTAGCCACAGGTGCAAGACAATTTGTAGTGCAAGACGCATTCGATATAACATGGTGTTTAGTCTTATCATATTTATCAAAATTGACACCAAGAGCAACAGTTATATCCGGGTCGTCTGCCGGTGCTGAAATGATAACTTTTTTAGCCCCTGCTTTTAAATGGGCTGCTGCTTGCTCCCTTTTTCTAAACACTCCCGTAGACTCGATAACAACATCCACACCCAATTCGCCCCAAGGCAAAATAGAAGCGTCTTTAGAGGAATAGACGTTAATCTTTTTGCCATTTACTATCAAAGCTTTTTCTTCGGCTTTCACATCGAAATTGGCAATCCCGTGGACGGAGTCATATTTTAAAAGATGAGCCAAAGTAGCCGCATCCGTAAGGTCATTTATCCCTACAAATTCAATATCAAGATTTCTCACCATGGCAGCTCTAAATGCACATCTGCCTATCCTTCCAAAACCGTTAATCGCTACTCTTGTTGTCATCACTATCCTCCTTAATATCTATAATTTTTTTCAACATACTTATTTCATTCACTACAAATTCATGAATATTTTTCAAATCTTTGTCTTCAATTTTTTTGCGTTTGTCAACCATATTAATCAATCTATCAAGAGAATATACAGATTTTTTTATCGCTTCCGCTAATCTCCCAGACTCGTCATTTTTTGCTTTTTTATAATTTTCCACAGCATTTTCAAGACGGTCGATTTTAAGCCTTAAATCTTTATTCTCACTCTTTAACCTTAAAACTTCATTTACTGTGCTTTGCTCAAGGACTTTTTGCAAAGCCAGTGAAAGTTTATTTACCTTAGTCTGAGACTCTTCATAAGCGGCAACCAACTTTTCATACTCAGCCCTTAAAGAGCTTATTTCATTAATACTTTCTATTTTCTCTTTAGATATCTTAAATATTTGCTCTTTTGATTTTTTTAAGTTTTCTATTAAGTTGTATTGCTCTGTAATGTCGCTTAAATACTCGCCAAACTCTATAACATCTCCATTATTGTCAAAAATCGGATACATTGTATGCTCGTAGACAAACTTTTTACCATCTTTTTCAATTGTTATATGCTGGCATACCGATTTTCTTGTTTCTATAACTTCATTAGCCTTGCACCAACTACACATGTCATCGTTTTTAAATATAAGTCTATAACATTTGCTCCCTATAAATTTTGGCAAATCTTTTTCACCTGTAAATAGCGACACACTTCGGTTAACATTCAACAGTTCGTAATTTAAGTCTATGGAAAATAGTGGAATATTTAGCCCGTCAATAAGCTTAAGCATCTTCTGTCTACTATTTCTCAAAACTTTGACAGACTCCTCAAGCCCTTCTATTTCATAATTTTTTCTGGTAATATCTTCCTCAAGGTTTGAATATTTCTCGTAAACCTCGCTAAGCTCCTTTTCACACTCCTCCAACTCTTCTCTTAACAGATCAACCTCTCTTGCCAAGTTTTTTTCAGAAAAAGCTGAGAGATAAGAATATTCCATTAATGCAGAAACTGTCTGCAAAATACCAAAGTAGTCACTCTTATCTTTGATAATCAGTTTGCACCCTGTCCCATCAAAAGTGACGGAGATTACAAAAATATATACAAATTCATCCTTCTGCTTAAAAAGTTTGAATGTTTTGTTTTCTTTTATGACATTAATAATTGTCTGAGGGATAGGAGCATCAACTTTATTGCCATTAAAAAAAGTATGAAAGTTATCGGACTCAAAGAGCACTATAGGGATGTCAGTCACTTTTTTAGAAACATCCTTTAAAAAATCAAAAATTACATTCATCTAAAATGCCCTTTTGCCAGAACAAAGCAGTCAATATTTTTGGCGCCGCTCTCTTTTAAAGCCCTGGCACATTCGTTTATCGTTGCACTTGTGGTTATTATATCATCCACCAATAAAATATTCAAACCTAAAGTGTCTACTTTGCATCTTATACTATTTTTTACATTTTTCATTCTTTCTTTTTTCCCATACTGCCACTGAAACTTTGTGTATCTATGTTTGTAAAGAATATTTGAATACTTTGCTCCTGACAATAAAGCAATATCTTTTGCAAGCATTTCAGACAAATGCACAAACCGCATAAATCGTCTCCTAAAACTTACAGGCACAGGAACAATAAGATCATAATCTGAAAAATGATAACCCTGAACATAGTTGTCAAAAATCTTTTTTACGAAGAATTTCTCTTTAACAGAAAATTTAAACTTTATATTTTTTATGGCTTCTCTAACATACTTTTCATACCAACACGCCACATAAAGTTTGCCGTAATTTTTAGGTGCAAAACAGTTTTTGCAAGAGGAAACTTCTATTTCAAGAGGGTAACCGCAGTTATTACATACAAATTTTACAAAACTTACTTCATTTTTAAAACAGTTATCACACAGATAATCAAGAGATGAGATTTTGCAACCGCAAGCTGCACATTCGGAATAAAAAACTTCATCTAATAATGAGTGATTCACCTGTCATCTGCTCTGGCTTACTTATACCCATTATATCCAAAATAGTCGGAGCTATGTCAGCTAATTTTACATCTTTATGCTGTTTTAGTTTACAGTCGTAATTATAGACAATAAAATGAACGGGATTTGTCGTATGGGCAGTGTGTGGCTGATTATTTTCAAAATCCCACATCTGCTCACAATTACCATGATCAGCAGTAACAATCAAAACGGAATCGGTCTTATCGGCAATCTTTATTACCTTTCCGAGGGCATTATCAACAGCCTTGCAAGCCTTTATGGCAGCCTCTTCAACCCCAGTGTGGCCAACCATATCGGGATTTGCAAAATTCATTACAACCAATTGAATATTTTCATTGAGATAGATATTTTCAAACTCTTGAACCACTTTATCAACACTCATCTCAGGTTTTTTATCGTAAGTAGCGACTTCCTTCGGAGAAGGTATTAATATCCTCTTTTCATTATCAAACTCAACCTCACGCCCACCGTTAAAGAAAAAGGTAACGTGAGCATATTTTTCCGTCTCCGCAATTCTAAGCTGAGTAAGTCCATCATTACTAATCACTTCGCCAAGTGTATTTTTCAAATCTTCCGGCGGAAACGCTATATCAAAGTTAAAGTTTTCATCATACTCGGTCATTGTAATATATTCGACTTTGACAACCTTATCTCTCACAAAACCATTAAAATCCTTATCTGTTATAGCCGTAGTAAGCTCTCTTGCCCTATCAGCTCTAAAATTAAAGAAAAATATCCCGTCGCCATCTTCAAGCCCTTTATAGTTTACCATAGAGGCAGGCTCAATAAACTCATCCGTGATATCATTTCCATAAGATTTTAAAATATATTCAGAAGGGGTTTCTAAAACCTTTCCTTCAGCCCCAACTATTGCGCTATAAGCCTTTTGAACCCTGTCCCATCTTTTGTCTCTGTCCATCGCATAATATCTGCCTGATATGGTAGCAATCTCGCCGTAACCGATAGTATTAAGATATTCTTGCAATTCACTTATATAATTTTTACCGCTTTTAGGAGGAGTATCCCTACCATCCATAAAAGGGTGGATATAGCTTTTTTCAACACCAAAATCTTTTGCCATTTTTACAAGTGCCTTTAGGTGGTCGATATGGCTGTGGACTCCACCGTTACTTAAAAGTCCAAGAAAATGTGCACTTTTACCTTTACTTTTAAGTTTTTCAAAAAATTTTACAATGTTTGTATTTTCATATATCTGATTAGTCTCAACAGCTTTGTTAATCCTTAAAAAATCCTGATAGACCACTCTTCCCGCACCAATATTCGTATGCCCGACTTCAGAGTTGCCCATCTGCCCTTTCGGCAAACCAACCCACTCTTCGCTGGCATTCATAATGGTCCATGAAGCATTTGCCAAAAGAAAGTTATAATTTACGGGATTTGACAATTTTATGGCATTATGCTCGCTACTTTCTCTGACACCCCAACCGTCAAGGATTAACAAAATAACTTTTCTCATGAAAGCTACATCCTTATTACACCTTTTTTCTCAAGCTCACTTTTACAATCGGTGCAATATCTTGCAAAAGGCACATATTCGAGTCTCTTCTCTTCAATATCTTCGCCACACTCAATACAAACTCCGTAAGTACCTTCTTCAAGCCTTTTCAAAGCCTGCTGCACCAATCTTAATTTAAGGGCATCCGTTTCAACTCTACCCAACATCAAATTTTTATTGTATAAATTATAAGCTTCGTCAGCCGAGTCATTCCCATCATTGTCTTCGCCCAAGCTGATGGCTTCTTCATATCTTGATTTTAAAGACGCCAATAGCTCTTTTTTCATCTTTAGTAATCTTTCACGGTACATCTCTGTTTTTTTAGGATCCATTTGTTCCTCCTAATAGTCTTAAGATCTGTCTGCTACTTATGATAGGGATGACCAAACTTAATTGTCATTCCCCTATATATCTGTTCAGTTAACACCACAAGTGCCAACTGATGTGCCAACGTTAGCTTTGATAATGAAATTACTTCATCACAATTTTCTGTCAAGGTATTATCGTGCCCGTGAGAGCCGCCAATCAAAAAAGCCAGTTTCTTTTTATTTTCCAACAAATTGTTAAGCCATTTTGAAAACTCGAAAGAGTCAAAAACTTTTCCTGTTTCATCAAGAAGTATCCTGTAAAATCCGTTTGAAGCATCTTTCAATCTCTTGCCATCTTCACGCTTTACAATAGCCGGGTCACTGAAATTTGAGCTTTTGAAGTCGGTAAAATCAATTTTTACATATCCCGACAATCTTTTAGCATATTCTTTGAACATATTTTGAGCCGCCTTATCACTCAATTTAGAGGCCATTACAATCTTAATTTCCATAAATTGCGGTAACATATATATGACAATGGGTATGGTGTCAATATCTTTATTGTCTGACCATATATTTGTAATAATTAAAATTTATAAAAACCTATTACCTTTAAGCTCTTGAATTAAATTTTGAAGTATATTTTCCGGTATCCCTGTTTTCTGAGAAACATCTTTCAAGTCTGTGCTTAAAACATTTTTTATATCTGGATATTCAATTAAAAGTTTCTTAGCACGTTTTTCCCCGATACCCTTGATTTCCGTCAAACCTGACTTTTTCAAGTTGCTCAATGCACTTTTTCTTGCATACTCTATTACAAAACGGTGGGCTTCATCCCTTATCTTTTGCACAAACAAAAGAAAAGCGTCATTTTTTTTAAAATTTAACGGATTTTTTCTATTGTGTATAAAAATATATTCGGGGGAAACATCGCTTTCAATCTTTTCATCAAATCCTTTACTTCTCCCCTTAGCAATCGCTATAATTGATGCAGCAATATTGCATTCTTCAAACCCCTTAATCGCTGCGTTAAGCTGCCCAAGTCCGCCATCAATTACATAAAGGTCACTTTTCTCCTCTTCACCAGCTACTATCTTTTCCCCT
The DNA here is from genome assembly GCA_022813675.1 of Deferribacteraceae bacterium V6Fe1. GTDB lineage: Bacteria > Chrysiogenota > Deferribacteres > Deferribacterales > Deferrivibrionaceae > Deferrivibrio > Deferrivibrio metallireducens. Next base: position 178,538 of record CP063375.1, read on the forward strand.
TTTCTTTTCATAACCTGATAAATACTCTCAAAGTCATTATTGGTTATATCTCTTATTTTATACCTTCTATACCTGCTCTTATCAAATTTCTGTTCGTTAAAATCAAAACATACGGAAGCCCCGACAGTAAAATTCCCGTAGATATGCGAAATATCAATACACTCTATGTTTTTAACATCTTTTTCTCCGACAATCTTCTTAAAAGCGGATTTAATTTTATCTATTCCAAGCTCACTCTCCAAAAACTGCTTAACGGCAAGCTCGCTGTTTTTCTTCAAGATTTCAATCATCCCTACAGGTATCTTTTTTCTTAATTCTACTTTTTTACCTTTAAGCTCTGAAACGGCTTCTGCTACCATATCCTCTGAAAAGTCATCATCATATTCAAGCAGCGATATACTGTCAGGTATTTGTCCCGTATTCTTATAAAAATTCAACACTATTTCTGAGCAAGACAACAGATCATTACCCCCAAAACACTCCGAATCTATCCCGGTAATATTGCCATTTCTGACAAACATCTTTGTTACACTGAATATATCTTTATAATTGAAATAAAAAATATCGGTATTTTTTGCGAAATTAACCACTGTGGACTGCTTGGCAAAAATATTTTTCAACGATTTTAACCTATCTCTGTATTGAGCCGCCTTTTCAAACTTGAGGTTTGCGGCATAATCTTTCATCAGCTCGTTATATTTATTCTCCAGCTCATCAACATGACCGTTAAAAAAAAGTTTTACGTCCTCAACTATTTTCATATAATCTTCTTGGGTAATTAGCCCCTCGCAAGGCCCTTCACACTGCTTCATCTGATAATAGATACAAACTTTGCTCTCTTTAAATTTGGAATTTTTGCAACGCCTTAAAGGGAAAATATAATGAAGGTCTCTCACAATATATCTTAAATCTCTGACATTCACGTATGGACCGTAATAAGTTGCCTCTTTGTCATCAGTATTTCTTGTCACTATAAGTTTCGGATATGATTCTCGCGTTATTTTGATATACGGGTAACCTTTTGCATCTTTAAGCTTTACATTAAATCTCGGCTTTTCCGTTTTTATCAGGCTTGCTTCTAAAAGAAGCGCTTCTGTTTCCGTATTTGTAACATAATACTTAAGATCAGCAACAAGCTCAAGCATCTTCAAAGTCTTAGGCTGTTTGAAAGAGCTGTCAAAGTATGATTTTAATCTTTTTATTAGTGAGACGGCTTTCCCTACATATATAATTGTCCCTTTTTTGTCGATAAAGGTATAAACACCGGGAAGATTTGGCGCATTTTGAACCTTATTTATCACATCATTTTTCAATTTATGTCACCTTTTGCGTAAAAATCTCAAACATTCTTACAGAGTAAAAGCATTTTTTATATGCTCTATATTATCTTTAAAAATTGACACTACATCAAACCTGTAGAGTGAATTCAGATTATTTTTCACAATAAAATACTCTGCTGTCTTTATTATTTTTTTTATTTTGCCGTAAGTAACAGCATCCTTCGGGCTGCCGTAATCTTCTGACAATCTATATTTTACCTCTACAAACACAACCACTTCACCATCTTTCATAACCAAATCAATCTCGCCAAACTTGCTTTTGAAGTTTTTTTCAATTAGTTCATAACCATTATTTTTCAGGTAGTTAAGAGCGAGCTCTTCCCCTTTCTTCCCCTTAAATAATTTCACCTAAAAAGCTCCTTCTATGAAGAGGTGTGACACCATATTTTTTTATAGCATCAATATGCTCTTTTGTGCCGTAGCCCTTATTCTTGTACCAAAGATATTCAGGGTAATATATATGCAGCTTTTTCATCAAATTATCTCTGTATACTTTTGCCAAAATTGAAGCTGCAGCAACGGACAAAAATTTATCCTCAGCTTTAAACGGGTGCTCCATAGGTTTTTTGATATTATTCAATTTTACGGCATCCACAACAACTTTGTCATAATTTGACGTTATACCGTTTATGGCAATGTGCATGGCCTGTTTAGTAGCATTTAAAATATTGACACTATCTATTATTTCATTGCAAATCACGCCGAAAGAATAATCGACGCAGTTGCTAATAATATAATCGTAAAGGCTGTCCCTTTTTTTTTCACTAAGCTTCTTTGAATCTTTTATCTCAGCACTGAAAAAATTATCATCCAATACGCATGCACAAGCTACTACAGGCCCGGCTAGGCAACCTCTGCCAACCTCATCAACCCCTAATACCAGCATGTTTCTCTTCAATCTTATTTTCAATAAAAGCAATTAAATCATCAAGACCAGCTTTTGTCTTACAGGATGTCCTAAACTCTGCCAAATTTGGATTTATCCGCTTTGCATAGTCGATACATTTATCCACATCAAATTCCATATACTCGGCCAAATCTATTTTATTTACTATTATTGCACTTGAAGCCCTTATCATAGAAGGATATTTGGCCGGTTTGTCGTCACCTTCGGGTGTGCTTATAACAACAATTTTAAAGTCTTCACCCAGATCAAATGATGCAGGGCATACAAGGTTACCAACATTTTCTATTACCAACAAATCAAGATTATCCAAATCAAAATTAGATAACGCGTTTTTAATGCCGAATGCTTCCAAATGGCAAGCCCCGCCTGTAGTTATTTGATGAGCTTTGATTCCGGCTTTTCTGATACGCTCTGCGTCATTTTCAGTTTCCAAATCACCTTCAATTACTGCCAATTTGTATTTTTCACTAAGTTTTGGTAAAATATTTTCCAATATGCTCGTCTTGCCGCTTCCGGGGGAAGATACAAAGTTTAATACCAATATTTTCTTATCGGAGAATAATTTTCTAAGCTCGTTAGCCAATTTATCGTTTTTTGATAATATCTTATCTTCCACTTCAATTTTTTTATTCATCTTCCACCTCAATTTCTTTTATATTCAATTCCTCACCGGAAATAATTGTCACATCATATGAGCCGCAATTATGACAACTGAATACGAAATTGTCATATTCATCTTCTAAACCACAGGCATTACATCTGCCCACAATTGGAATATCATTGATAATTAATTCTGCTTTTTCGGCAACCGTCCCTTCCTTTAAAGCATCAAATGCAAAGAGAAGTGAATTTTTTTCTACCGCTGCAAGCCTGCCGATATTCACCTCAACGGACAAAACAGATTTAACTGAATTTTTACGTGCGGTGTCAATAACCACATCGAGAAGACTTTGTGCTATACTTGCCTCGTGCAATTTAACCTACCCTTTTGGACTCAAAAAATATGCAGTTTCGACCGCCGGCTTTTGCCATATAAAGATTTTTGTCAGCCCTATCAATAGTCAGTTTTATATCTTCCTTTGGTTTGTATTTGGCAATCCCAATACTTACGGTAATTATTTTAGTATCATTGTTTAATTTAAATTTGGTATTTTCCATGGTAAGCCTAATCTGACTTGCAACTGAAAATGCGTCATCATAACTCCCCTTAACAGTGATTAAAAATTCTTCTCCGCCATATCTGAAAGCTTCAATACTTTCATTAGTAAAATTTTTTAAAATTTTCCCAAAATGTCTTAAAACATTGTCTCCCGCAAGGTGTCCGTATGTGTCGTTTACATCTTTAAACCTGTCAATATCAGACATTAGGATATAAAAATCTTCATCTTTTTTTATGGCGGCATTTTTAAGCTCAGCTAATACTTCAAGCATCTTATTTTTACGATAAAGTCCAGTCAACTCATCTGTAATGGATTGTTTTCTGTAATTTTCAATCTCTTTCTTGAGCTCTTCATACTTGTCTTTGTAGCTTATAAAATCGCTCTCAATCTCTCCAAAAGCACTATTGATATTACGTTTAAAATTTTTCTTGGAATAAATCTTCTGCTCAAGTATTTCAGTAAGAGAATTTGTAAGCTCAGCTACCTGCTTTTGCAGATTATCTATCGACTGATTTTTTTCAAGATTTTCCCTCAATCCTTTAACACTTGAAAGGATATTTTCATCCTTTGCACTATCTTCATCAATAAAGCTTAGATTTTCCTCTTTAAGATTTTGCACCACATTTTGCGTATTTGTAATCTTTTGAGAAAATTCTTTTATAAACGAATATATTTTTTCAAGGGTAACTTCATAGTCACTGTAATATTTCCCCAAAATTGCAATAATTTCACTCATTTCATTAAGTAAATTGTAACTATTCAGCTTTTCAAGTTTTTTACTGATAAGTTCAATATCTTCAAAATCAAGATATTTTTTGAGATTATGGCTGTTATTATTAAATGCCTTTTTAATATCCTCTACAAAGTTAGTGGAAGATTTGTTCAAATCATTAGTCAATGACTGAAGCTCTGCATCAGAAGCCAAATATTTCTTAATAGTTGCAGGGGTTAACTGCTCACCTTTGTTCTTAATTTGCTTTAATATTATCAATATCTTTGTTGATAGTACATTAAAATAGTTTGAATATTCTCTTTCCATAGGGCATTTTTAACAGCTTTCACTGAAAAAAACAAGTTGACTTTAAAAATTTTAACGATTATAAATTTGTTATGAAAAATTTAACCTTTGGGCTATTCAAAAAATCTGCTGACTCATTTTTCTTTAACTTTTTCTTTTTTTACTTTTATAAGTTGAGGTATACCGCCTGAGGGTGAGCCTATAAATATTAAAATAATAAAGGCCACAGGCGGTTATACCGTTTGTGGCCTTTTTTGTTATGGAGGATTGTATGATAGTAGTAATGGAAATTGGAGCAACCGAACAACAATTAAAGGATGTCTGCACAAAAGCGGAAGAGTTTGGGTTCAAACCACACATTATTTTCGGAAAAGAGAGAAATGTAGTGGGTCTTATCGGTCTTAGCGACAAAGACCACATTGGGCTTATCGGAGATATGCCGGGAGTTGACAAAGTGCTCCCAATCACCAAGCCTTATAAGCTTGCAAGCCGCGAGGTAAAAAAAGAAAAATCTGTCATTGATGTTGCAGGCGTAAAGTTTGGGGGGGAAGAGATTACGGTTATTGCAGGACCTTGCTCTGTGGAAAGTGAAGAACAAATTATCAAATCAGCCGAATATGTTAAAGCTGCCGGTGCTAAAATGCTCAGAGGTGGTGCATTTAAACCAAGGACTTCACCTTATGCATTTCAAGGCTTGGGAGAAGAAGGTCTAAAACTTCTTGCAAAAGCAAGAGATGTAACAGGGCTTCCTTTTGTTACTGAAGTCGTCAATCCGAGGGATGTGGATGTGGTCTACAAATATACCGATATGTTTCAGGTAGGTGCAAGAAATATACAAAACTTTGCACTTTTGTCACTTTTAGGAAAAACCAAAAAACCTGTGCTTTTAAAAAGAGGGATGGCTACAACCATAGAAGAATTTTTAATGGCGGCGGAATATATTCTTTCTGAGGGGAACAGCAATGTAATCCTTTGCGAAAGAGGTATCAGGACTTTTGAAACAGCCACAAGAAATACCCTTGATATTAGCTGTGTACCCGTTGTTCAGGAAAGGTCACATTTGCCAATAATAATTGACCCGAGCCACGCAGCAGGTCATTGGCATTATGTCACACCACTTGCAAGAGCTGCCATTGCAGTTGGCGCTGACGGTATAATTGTAGAGGTGCACCCTGAGCCTGAAAAAGCACTTAGTGACGGTGCGCAGTCTTTAAGACCTGACCAATTTATCAAGATGATGGGCGAACTAAAAGCAATAGCCCTTGCCGTTGGCAGATATATGTAAAAGTAGGGGGCAAAAGCCCCCTCTATTTTTACCACTATTCCTTTTTAGATAAATTTTCAAGCATCTTTTCTGCCAACTGTTGGTTATGAGGCAAGATAGCTTTAATTTTTTTCAGTTGTTCTGACGTTATTTTATCCTTATTAAACTTTAACCTCAAATCATGTATTTGGGCGTACAACATATTGTATTTATTTAACTGCTTCTCATACTTTTGGTCGTCAAATGGTATGGAAAAATCTATACCTTTAACGTTCCAAGCCTTGCCATCGTATACAAACGGTGCAAAATCGTCCGCATTTCTTCCTTTTACTGGTAGTATTTCACTAAAGTTAATATCACTGAACATCAAACCATCTTTACCTGCTTTAATAAAATACGAACCATAAAAAGGTTTCTCAACATCAGTTTTCACATCATAAGCAAACCAACTTGTAGCAACCTGTTCGTGGCTTGCATGGCAACTGTTGCAACTCCTACCACTTCCTATAGCATGAGACATTTTGTCCATCTGAATCCAGGCCAGCATGTTATCGTTATTTTTTAAATTTTTAAACATTCCGGTTAATATATACATATCATTTACTTCATCAGATTTTCTTTCAACAATAAACTCTTCTGGCTCACCGATTTCGGTTTTTCCTTTTACAACGGTCTTTTTAATCTCCCTAAGTTTTAGACCTGTTTTTTCCACATCACCTTTAATGTTCATAACTGCCATAGGGTAGGGTTTAACAGGGATCCACTTCCCAGTTGTCGGATGTTTAATCAAAGTTGGCATACTTCTGGTACCATAATATTCTTTATGTTTAGCAAAATAATTAAATTGGCCTTCCGACATTCCAGGACCCCAGAAAGTAAACTGGTACGCGCCAACCTCTTTTATGTGGCAAGATGTGCAATCGACATTTTTGTGATCATCACTTGCCTTAATAGCTTCTACAACTTCATTATGACAGCTTGAACATGACTCTTTAGCATCATTTGACGCCAAATGCCCGTAGCTGTGATTTTTCATTTTGTGACAATCGATACAATTTATACCATTTTTAGAGTGAACGTCTGTTGGCAACTCATTATACGGAAATGCAAATTCTTCACGGATATAACCAGCGCCCCTTCTTCTATCCATAGGACCTGCATGGCATATTGTCCCTTTTCCACTTCCGTAACAGCTTAAATTTTCGACTTTTTTGGCAAACAAATGCCTAGCATTTGACTTTTTAAATCCTTCATAGTGACAATCGTTACAACTGGCATGACATTTATTACAACCTCTATCTTTCCCAGCATTCATTAGCTCTGTAAAATCTTTGGTACACTCATCCTTTATCTTCTTGTAGTTATCCCCCCACCAAACACCGCAGTTTTGAGGTCCTGGAGGATTGGCCGTCCAATTAGTAAACCCCCTTTGATACTTATTAAGTCCCATTCCAGACTTATTATAATCCACCAATTCATCCTCATGGCATTTACCGCATGTTTCTTTTGCAATTTTAGGTGAATAGGCCATAGTTTTAGAATCGTGATCATGGTAGAAAAGTTGAATTATCTTTTTAATTCCATATTTTTCTTTAGCCTCTTCAGTAGGTTTCCTAATCAACAATTTCGTTCTGTCATCTCCTTTTGGCTGAATGGGGTCAAAGTTCGTAACTTCCCTGCTCACAGCTTCATATTTGTGATTTTTACCAACTGCCGCATAAAAAGGTCTTGGCATATCCTTGTGAGCTTCATCCTTATCCATTGTTTGATTGTTACCTAGGTGACAATCCACACAAGTCGGAACACCTTCCATGTTAACTTCTTTGTCCACTTCAGTCGGGTCAAGATACATTTGAGGATATCCTAACTTTTCCAAAGCTTGCTTGTCAGAATGACATTTGACACAGCTGGAATCAGGGTCATACGCCATTACCATACTACAAGTAAAAATAAAAATAAAACAAAATAAAATCTTCTTCATCTATACCTCCTTCGAAAGTTTATTCGTTTTTTTGCAAATAAAATGCCAAAATATCTGTTCAAAGAATGTTGTATTTCTTAAGGTTAATTTATAAAGATGTTGGATTTTGAGAATTAAGTGTCTTAAAATGCAACACAAATATTATTTATTGTAAATTATATTCTTTCAATTTTCGATAAAGTGTTGATCTGTCAATCTGTAAAATAGAGGCAGTTTTTACTTTATCATAATTATTTTTCCTAAGTACATTCATGATGTGACGTTTTTCCATATCTGAAAGACTCAAGTCTTTCTCTTCGTACTCAAATGTTTTTTCTGTAATTATTGAAGTACTAGTGATAGTGCTTTCATTACTTTCGATTATCATTGCCCGTTCTATAATATTAGACAATTCCCTTATATTACCCGGATAATCATATGACAAAAGCTTACTCTTTGCCTTTTCTTCAATGTCTATAATTGTTGGGTTTAAACTTTTAAATTTTTTAATAAAGAAATATGCCAGTGGTAAAATATCTTCTTTTCTTTCTCTTAAAGGTGGTATTTTTATTTTAACTACACCAATCCTATAATACAAATCATCCCTAAAACCACCATTTTTAACTAACGTGTTCAAGTCCATATTAGTAGCGGTAATCAGCCTTATGTCACTTTTTTCAATACTTTCCGAACCCAAAGGGTAAAAAGTTTTAGTTTCAATAAACCTTAAAAGTTTAGACTGAATAGTAAGAGGAATTTCACTTATTTCATCTAAAAACAATGTACCGCCATTTGCGACTGAAATAAGACCTCGCTTATTTCTATCAGCGCCAGTAAACGCTCCTCTTTTAAAACCAAATAATTCACTTTCAAATATGTTTTCCTGAAAATTTGCACAATTAATCGATATTATAGAATTATTATTTCTTGGGCTATTTTCATGAACAAATCTAGCAACAAGTTCTTTCCCTGTTCCACTCTCTCCTTCGATTAAAATATTAGAATCTGTTTTGGCTACCTTCTGAGCAAAAGCAAGTAGTTGTGCCATAACACTTGAGTTATACACGATGTTTACTTTATTGGCCTCCAAAAGAATTCTTCCTTTTATATTTATTGCTTCTGAAATTTGAGATAATTTTAACTTTAATACTTCTATATCAACAGGCTTAAGCAAATAATCATAAGCGCCCGATTTAATAGCATCAACCGCTTCCTCAACGGTACCATATCCAGTTATTAACATTACATATATATCACCTGATATCTCTTTTATTTTTTTTAATAAATCAATTCCATTAATTTTAGGCAACTTTATATCTGATATTACCACATCAATGAACTCGTTTTCCAGATGGTTTAAAGCTATTTCAGGGTCAGTAGTCCCATAAACGTCATAATAATTCTGAAGACTTCTTACTAAAGTATTGTTTAATACTTTATTATCTTCAATTATCAAAACTTTCATATTTATCAAACCTCAAAACAAATTCCGTCCATTCACCTTTCTTGGATTTTACTTCAATTTTTCCATTATGATCGGATACAATTTTGTGTACAAGACTCAACCCCAAACCCATACCTTTTTGTGGATTTTTTGTAGTATAAAACGGTACAAAGATATTGTTTATCGTTTCCTCATCCATACCTCTTCCGTTATCCCTTATAACTATCCAGACTTCACCATTTTTTTCAAAAACCTCAATAGTTATCCTACAATTAACATCAGAGGCTTCAATTGCATTTAGCAAAATATTAAATATTACTTGATTCAATAATACTCTATTACCTAAAATATTACAATCCACCAAGTTTGATTCTATAACTAACTCATTAAAAATATTCTTAAAATATAGAATATTACTTTCTATGACTTCTTTTATATTTACCACATCATTTGCTTGCACTTTATTTTGAGGATCAAGTAATTTTAAATTTTTTATAATGGACACGCATTTTTTAGCCTCATTCTTTATATCGACAATATCATTTATATTTACCTCATTATTTTTGCTTTCTTCTATCACAATGTCGCACAATAAAATAATTGAATTTAAAGGTGTGTTTAATTCGTGGCTGATCCCTGCAGACAAAAGGCCAATAGAGCTTAATCTGTTTAAAAGCTCAATCCTTTTTTGTCTCTCTTCTATTTCCAAAATATATTTTTGCAGTGCTTTAACCATTTCATAAATATTTATTACTATTTCGTTAAGTTCTTTGTCCATTTTTGTTTCATCAACCTTATAACTAAAATCTCCTTTTCCATAAGCATTAAGTGCCAATTTTATTTCATTTAGCGGTTTAAAAAATCTTGCGGTAAAAAATATGGATACAAAAAGACTTAAAAATACGGAAACAATAAATATTGACAGTAAGTTTTTTTTAAGAACTTCAAGTACACTTAAATAATAATTGGAATAGAGAGTATTGCATATTACCCATTTTCGTGTCTTGTCTTTGTAAGGATAAACTGATGCAAATGCAAAAATATCTTCATTGATTTTATATATGCCAAAATCCTCTTTTATTTTATCAAACAGTTCTTTCCCGTAAATATTCTGAAAATAATAATTTGTATTATATTGGTTAGCAAATTCGTAACTTTTATCTCTATGAAACAAAAATATACCGTTTCTTTCTTTATCCATATAATTTACTTCAACCAGAAAAGCCACGCCGGTCTCTTTTTTAAATCTACTAACAAACTGACCTATTTTCAATCCCCAAAAGTTTATAATTAAATATCCTATTTTCTTATTATTAGACATTATTGGTACAACAGCTCTAACCATAGCAGGGCAAAAATTAGTTGTTTCAGGCAACTTACCTCTCTCGAAGTTGGAAAGTATTATTTCAGAGGAATTACTTGTAACTGCTTCTTTAAAAAAATCTTTTTCAGACAAACTAATTTCCGTGTACTTTTTGTCTCTTGACAAGACCTCCCCTTCCCTCACAAAAACCTTAATATGACCTTGTAAATCTGTTATACGTAGTGCCTGAATAATAGGAAGTTTAGAATATATTTCCAAAAACTTTTCCTCAAGCTTTTCTTTAATGTTAACATCGTAATCTTCTAAAAACTTTTCAACCAAATAATCTCGGCTAATGTTGTAGCTAATATCTTTGATATACCTTAAAAATTCCTCTATGGAGCTTTTCGAGTTTGCAGTCATCGCTTCTGCCTGACCCATAACTTCCAACAGTAAGATTTGCTTGCTTTGATAATAATTGATTGTTGTCAGTACAGTTAAAATAACAGTCACTAATATTAGTATGTGAATAGTAAGCTTAACTTTCATACTATAGATATCCTATACCAAGATATCTAAAAGTTAAAGCTATTCTTTAGTATTGACAAGGGTAGTGTCAACTTAATTGTGTCGCCCATCACGCTTGAAATATTTGGATAATTGCTCTAAAATTACATCATCCATTGTTAAATCCTCATTTGAAAGTTTTTTTTATCTTGCATGAGTTGTGAAGTTTTACTTAAAAGTATCCTTACTTTTGTTCCAGCTTCTAACGCATTTACCGTTTAAACTCAATAGCTGAAAATCTGTCATTTTCTTAATATTGTTACTATCCGTATTTTTCCAAATACCCACGCGGTGTAATCATCTTACCATTTTTAATATAAGTTTTGGTATTACCTACGATAACAGTTGTTGACATATCTACTATATCATAATCGAAGTTACTGATATAACTTATTTTTACCATCTCATTATCCCTTTCACAATTTTTTACAATGCCACAAACCAAATCCCCTCTCTGTTCATAAAAGGTTGTTAATACTTCTTTTAGATATTTGTCCCTTTTTTTACTTTTTGGATTGTAAATTGCAGTGACAAAATCACCAAAATTTATAGCATCTACCCTTTTTCTAATAATTTCAAAAGGGGTTAACAAATCAGACAAAGATAAAATCACTAAATCTTCACAAATTGGTGCTCCAAGCTTTGTACTTGCTGACAAACCTGCTGTTATCCCAGGGATAATTTCAATATTTTCGAAATCTTCACTGAGCTCAAAAACAAGTGAGGCCAAGGCATAAAGGGAAGCATCTCCACCACAAACAAGAGAAACTGTTTTCCCGCTTTTTGCTTCATCCAATGCAAATTTTACCCTTTCTACCTCCCCCTTCATACCATTTGAAAAAACAGTTTTACCTTTGATTAGGGGTTGTATGATGTCTAAATATTTTATATATCCACAAATTAGCTCACTATTTTGAATTGCCTGCAACCCTCTTTGAGTAATAAGATCATGACGACCGGGGCCTATCCCTACAACAAATAGTTTACCCATTTAATAAATTCTCCTTTGCTATTGCTATTGTAACTCCATCAAAAACAGTTTTTACTAAGATAAGTTTAGGATTTCTTGCTGCAAGCAAAGCTGAAGGTTCGGCTACCCCTTTGATTCCTAAATATTTTTTTGCTGCAGTCTCTTTAAAAGAATATAATGCATTTTCGTAAAGCTCTTTTGGTAAAAACCTCAAATAACAATTAAGCTCCTTTGCAGCTTCGATTAGTCCTATCTCACCTTTTTTATGCCAGCAAGAAGCAATTACCCTTATATTGTTAGTTGATATATTTACAATTTCTGTTGCACGATTTAATGCATCAAGGATTTTCTCTTTTTTAACCCCTTGTCTGCAACCTACTCCAGCCACATAGATTTTATTTGCTTCACTTGCCGTAGTAATAATAGGTTCAGCCCCCGTAATCGAGGCGACTAAAAAGGTAAGCTCATTTGCTCCCCCTTCATGCCCGGAAAGCATGCTTATTGCAAATCTACCCACTTCATCACAAACTACAACCGCAGGGTCTACATATTTATTTTTTATCAAACCATTAACCATTCTTGCTACTATCCCTTGGGCCATTATTGCAACTATACCTTCGTAATTTTTAAAACAGTAACTAAAAATATCTTGCAATGAATCAAAATATTTAGCCTGCACTAAGTTTTTACATTTATCAGGTAAATAAAGAGTAGCTGTTAATTCATTAACTATTTTTTCAGCTAAACGGGCTCCTTTTTCAGTTATCGCTATTACAGAAATTCTTTTTCCTAAACTCATGTTCAAAATCCTTATCATATAATTTTGAGTATGTTATTATATTTTTTTTATCAATAACTTCCCCTATTAGTATAATTGCATGTTTATTAATTTTGTTTTCTTCTAAAATTTCTGTCAGCTTTTCTAATGTTGTAATAATAATTTTTTCATCCTCCCACGAAACTTTATAACATATAGCCACAGGGGTATCTTTATCCCACCCATGTTTTAAAAAGGTATCTTTCAATCTATCCCCGCCGGTTGCAGATAGATAAAAAGCAAAAGTGCCACCATGTGATGCAAGCATGTCAATAGATTCGTTTTTTGGGACTGGAGTTCTCCCTTCCGTACGCGAAATAGTTACCGTTTGTGCAATTTCAGGAGCAGTCAATTCTATTTTTAATTTTGCAGCTGCTGCAAAAAGTGATGTTACTCCAGGAATTATCTCATAAGGTATCCCCCTTTTATCAAGCTCCAACATCTGCTCATATATTGCACCATAGATGGAAGGATCACCTGTATGTAATCTTGTGACAACTTTCCCCTTTTTGTAGTATTTTTCAATTGTATCTACAATTTCTAAAAGATTCATTTTTGAAGAATCATAAAATTTGCACATATTAGATGCATAATTTAAGATATCTTTGTTAACGAGTGAGCCGGCATAAATAATAACATCAGATTTAGCTATTATTTTCATCCCTTTAACCGTAATTAATTCCGGATCTCCGGGCCCGGCTCCAATAAAATAAACTTTATTCATCTAACTTTTTACCTCCAAATAAATAGCGTATAAACTTAATATTAATTTATTTATATCTTGCAAAGATTCTATTTTATAGATTGATTCGTCTGGCAAACCCAGATTATTCAAAATGTATATTTGAAAATTTGCTAAAATATTATTTAACTTTGGTAGAAAATCGAAAATTTTATGATTGTAATCGCTTATTATATAAAGATTTTTATTGTAATGTAAACAAAACTCCAATTTTTTTTCAAACTCTTCAAATGGTATCTCTTTGCCGTGAAAAGATAAAAATTCAACATTATCATAAGATTTAAAAAGCCTTGCCATACCAAGTTGAATGCTTGATATCCCGGGGATTACTTCGATAATCCTTTCTTTAAATCTCGCATAAAGAAGTTTTGAGAGTGAAAAAAAACCCGCATCACCGGAAACTACAACACCGATTATTCTACTTTGTTCGTTTGACAAAATTTCTATTGCATCTTTAACAGTATTTTTTAAGACTACATATCTGTTCTCAGAAAAAAGATTTTTAAATCTTTCAGCACCGATTAGAAAGTCAACTTTTTCTGCTGTCTTTAAAGCCTTTACAGTCAAATAATCTTTATTTCCACAACCGGCTGAAATTATATAAATATTCTTATTCACAATATTCACCCACTTTATTACACTTCATATCATACAATTTGACATAAACTTTATTGAAATAAAAAACATCTTTTATCTTTTTACTTACAAGATACGCTATTTTATCAAAAGAATTTTTACAGCATACCTCTTCCACTGTGTTAAAATCGTAATCTATATTCAAAGCCTCTTTGACAAAATCATTTGCCTGAGGAGAATGTTTTGAGTGGGTATTGAAATAGCCCATTGCAAGTTTTGCTATCTTCCCTGGATGTCCAGAAATACCTATATCTTTAACATTTTTCTTTATAAGATATTCAAAAGCATCCTTAAAATAGTTACTTACAATCACCGACGGAGCTATATTTTCTTTTTTTAAACATTTTTCCCCAATATTACCGGGGACAAGCCATAACAAATCATATTTTTGTGCAAGTAAAACATCAATCTCACACTTAAAACTTTCTATTAACGCATCAATACTCATGGGCTTTACGATACCTGTAGTTCCGATAATCGAAATCCCTCCAATAATCCCTAATCTTTTATTAAAGGTTTTTTCAGCTATTTTTTCACCTTCCGGGACGATGATTGTTACCTCAACACCTTTATTTTCCTCAAGCAAACCTTCCAAATTCTGCTTTATCATTTTTCTTGGAGTAGGATTAATGGCTGATTCACCAATAGAGATCTGTAACCCTGGCTTGGTTATTATCCCTACACCTTTTTCACCTTTTATAGCTATCCCTTTTTTGTCAATCAATTTGACTTTTGCAAAAATTTCAATACCATCTGTAACATCCGGGTCATCACCACTCCACTTTTTAACACCTATAAGCCCGTTTTTGAAAATTAAGGGCACATTAATTATCTCATCATTAGGCATTATTATCTCAACTTCTTCATAAATCTTACCTGTCAGCGTATAAAGCAAAGCACCTTTTGCGGCAGCTGTTGCCGCTGTGCCGGTTGTTATACCTGTTTTCATTCATCACCTTTAAGTTTTTCTGATAAAATCTCTTTTATCTTTTTCGATAAAGCAGGTGAATCCCCCTTGGTTGAAATAGAAATCATAATATCGTTGTAAGATATAACTGCCGGCATATAAAAATCTGATAACTCTTTATTATCGCATATATTAACTAGAATATTCAGTCTCTTTAAAATGGTTGCTGCTTGTTCGTTTGCACTTTTATCATTTGTACATATAAAAGCGAAATCGTAGTTTTCACTTATTAATTTTTCGTCAAAAGATGATTGAATCCATTTTATATGGTGTTTTTCCAAAAGCTGCTGTAAAGATGGGTGCAACTCTTTAGAAATAATTGTAATTTCTGGATTGCTCCAAGCAATAATCGATTCTATCTTTCTTTTTGCCACATTACCGCCACCAATAAATAATAAGTTTTTACCGCTTAATTTAAAAATAAAAGGGAACATCTTTAAACCCCATCAAATTAAAAATCATGATTAGTAATGTGCAAAAAATTGCACCGTTTAAATAAAGAAAGATTGCATCTATTATTTTTTGCTCCGATAAAGACTCGTATCCTCCTACAATTAGAGGCTTTTTAACAAGTTTTCCAAAGTAATAAGTATCTCCACCAAGAGTAACATTTAGTGCACCTGCAAAAATAGATATTCCGTAACCGGAGTTTGGGCTTGATAGGGCGTTTTTATACTTAAAATATGAATTTAAAGCATTAAAACCGTTTTTATACAAAAGATGGATAACCGGTAATAAAACGAAAATTTGCAGTCTTGCCGGGATAAAGTTTAACATATCGTCACATTTAGCTGAAAACTTACCAAACTCTATGTATTTTTTATTTTTATATCCCACCATTGCATCCAGTGTGTTTACAACACGATAAAAAACCATACCGTAAATTCCAAAAATTAATCCGTAAAAAATCGGAGCGAAAAAAGCGTCATTAAAGTTTTCAGCAATCGACTCTATTGTAGATTTTATAATATCCCCTTCACCCATGGATTCTATATCTCTACTAACAATCAACTTTACTTTTTCCTTTGCTAAGTTAATATCTTTTGTTAGTAAACGGTAAACTCCTAAAGCATGATCAATCATCCCTCTGATAGATATGGAAAAATATACGATTAATACTTTAAGTATAAAAACAAGATATTTATTCGTATCAAGTATTTTTATAAATATAATAACAAATGCTAAAACAGTAATAGTTGAAAATATAAATAGATAAAATCCACCTAATAATTTGTTTTCAAGATTATAAAGCTTTTTTTCATAGAAAGTGATTAGTTTGCCTATATATGCTACTGGATGAAATCGATTTGGCAATTCACCAAAAACAATATCGATTAGTACGGCCAAAATTATTACATCATACATATATTTTCCCAGATATTTTCTTCAATTATATCTGCAAGTTTATTTAGATTTTCTTCCTTAATTTCGTGATATGTTTTATCTATTTTAATCTTTTTATTCATTAGTTTGAAAAGAAAGTTTAAGAACTCAGAGTTTTCAAAGATACCGTGCAGATAAGTGCCAATTAATTTTTTGTCCTCGTTAAAAACCAAACACCCTTTTTTCTTTAATAAATCAATGATATTATTATCTGTAATTGTGGAATACCCGTGATGAATCTCATAACCTGATATCTTATTTTTCAAATAGTTGTGTAAAGGGGGGTATTCACCTCTTTTTAAGATTTTCTCTTTTTTCATAAAAGTAATCATATCTATAAAACCGAAACCTTCGATTTCACCTTTGTGCTCTATACCTTCTTTATCAACAATCTTTTTCCCAAGCATCTGAAAACCGCCACAGATTCCCACAATCCACTTTTTCCCTAAGAGCCCTTTCAATCTTTCATAAAAACCTTTATTTAACAAATAATTCATATCAGCTATTGTATTTTTTGACCCGGGTATGATGATAAGATCATAATGTATCAACTCTTTAGGATTAGTAACATATTCCACATTTATTTTATTAATTTGTTCAAGTGGGTGAAAATCGGTAAAATTTGATATATAAGGCAATTTTACAATACCGATATTCAAAGAAATCTCTTCAGATCTTTGTACCCTGTTTATTGACAGACTTTGAGAATCTTCCTCTTCCAGACTGTTTTCAAAATATGGGACAACACCTATAATCGGTATTTTACAAAACTTTTTAAAATCATTTATACCGGGCTTCAATAACGATAAATCACCTCTAAATTTGTTTATAATAAAACCTTTTATAAACTCTTTGTACTCAGGCTGTATCAAATCATAAGTCCCTTTAAATGATGCGAAGACACCGCCTCTATCAATATCTCCAACGATATAAACGTTTGAATTTGAGATTTCTGCCATTTTCATATTAACCAAATCAAATTTTTGCAGGTTAATCTCAGCAGGTGATCCTGCACCTTCCAAGACTATAATATCAAACTCCTTCGAAAGTGAAAAAAATGCTTCTTTTACCACATTTAGATTTTCATCATATAGTTTGTAGTAATCTTTATATGAAACAGTTTTGTATGGTCTTCCAAGTCTGATAACATGGGATTTACCTTTTTCAGTGGGCTTTATTAAAATGGGATTCATTCTCACATCAGGTAAAATTTTGCATGCTTCAGCTTGCAAAATTTGTGCTCTTCCCATCTCCAGTCCATCATATGTAACACCGGAGTTAAGTGCCATATTTTGAGCCTTAAATGGTGCTACTTTATAACCTTTATTTGCAAGCATTCTACAAATACCTGCGACAATAACACTTTTGCCAACTCCGGAACCGGTCCCCTGTATCATTATATTTTTATTTATCACACTCAATTATCCCCCTAAAAATATTAATAAACCTTTTCATAGCTTCTAATTCCTTTATTGAAATTCTGACAAATGAATTATCAAGCCCTCTTATATTGTGACAGTTTCGTATTAATATTTTGTGCGATAAAAAACGGTTAAATAATTCGTCACTATTTAATTTATCCAACTTTATCAAAATAAAATTCGTAACAGATGGATAAGTATGTACTTTATTGCATGAAGCTAACTTATCAAGAACATACCCCTTTAT
This sequence comes from Deferribacteraceae bacterium V6Fe1, assembly GCA_022813675.1. GTDB lineage: Bacteria > Chrysiogenota > Deferribacteres > Deferribacterales > Deferrivibrionaceae > Deferrivibrio > Deferrivibrio metallireducens. The sequence continues at coordinate 196,684 of CP063375.1, forward strand.
TTTGTGTATCTTTAAGGCAATCTCATCTGTATCCATCTCAATGAGATACCTTCCGACTGCTTCACTTAGACTGCTTACCCCCCATTCAAGACAATGTTTTTCAATCTCAGAAATTAAATGTTTATTTTGAGAATAAGCATATCCAAGTCTTAGGCCGGCCAAACCGTATATCTTTGAAAATGACCTTAAAACAACAATGTTCTCTTTTTCCGAAAAGAGTAAAGTGGCTTTGTTACTATCCGACATAAAAGGGAGATAGGATTCATCTATTATGAATATACAATTTTTAAAATGTTCAGCGGATTTTATAATTTCATCTTTGGGGATATAATAGCCGGTAGGATTATTTGGGTTGCATATAAATGCCAAATCATAATTTGTAAAATCTATTTCATTTAATTTGATCTCAAAATTCTTCGATTTATCAGGAAAATAAAAAGATAAGCCAAGATTATACAAATTACAATATTTCTCATAATCTATATAGGTCGGCCCAATTATCAATGCTTTTTTGGCTCTATTTATTAGACATATATTTTTTATGATTTCGCTTGTACCAACACCAACTACAAAATTTTCACAACTTTTATTAAATTTATCAGCCAAAGTTTCTTTTAAAAAAGTGGAATGTGGTGATGGGAGCAACCTCAATGTATCTAACTTATCTTTAATTAAACTAAAAACCTTTTGTCCGACAAAAGGGGAGATGTTACTGCTCAAATCCAATACTTCATCGGTATGGCATCCTAAGATTTTTGCATAAAAATGAATGTTTCCGCCATGGGTAAAATTATCCAATTATCGCTCCCGTCAACAGTAATAAAGTTTCAATCACTTCACAGGTTGCCCCTATTATATCTCCTGTAATCCCACCTACTTTGTTTAGATGCAATCTTTTTAACATTAAAAATGTTATGAGGAACATTAGATTAAATGAAATAAAAAATTTTAATCCTACAAAAGTAGATAAAACTACAGTAAAATAAAATAAAATTTTGTTATCTTTACCAGAACTATCAAAAAATGCTTTAGCTGTCCCATTATTTCTTAGATATGGCAACCCTTCTATCAGTAAAATCATGCTCCCCCTTGAATAAGCAAAAGGTAAAATGATTGCAAAAGGGTTATTTAATATTTTGAAAGAATAAAATTTTGACATGATTATGAGTATTAATGCTAAAGCGCCCATAACTCCGATTCTGCTATCTTTCATAATTGTAAGCATTTCATCTTTGTTTTTATGGGAAAAGTAGGCATCAGCCGTATCGGCTAGTCCGTCAAGATGTAGCCCCCCTGTAATTACCACAGAAAAAATTAGCATCATCAGGGGGGCCAATTTAAGGCTTATCAAACCTACAAGATAGACCGACAACCCTATTAATAGCCCAACAACTGGGAAAAATAGTAGCGAGCCATTTGCATCAAAATTTTTTTGCTTGATTCTAATAATTGTTAAAAATGTCAAAGCATTAATAAATTTCTCAAACATTCTTTACCTTTTATAATTCACTTTCACTGACACCTGCTTCCTCAAAAGTAGCAACTTCCGTTATAATTTTAACCGCTGCATCTAATATATGCATAGCCAAAACAGCACCTGTTCCTTCGCCAAGTCTCATATTAAGCTGTAATAGTGGCTTTAAACCTAAATATTCCAGCATAAACTTATGCCCAGGTTCTTCTGACATATGACCTGCAAACATATATTCCTTTACAGTCGGACAAAGTTTGTAGGCTATTAGAGCGCCTGCTGTAGATATCAGTCCATCAACAATTACCGGGACTTTATAATAAGCTCCTGCGAGTATAACGCCGGCTATTGCTCCGATTTCAATTCCACCTACTTTAGCCAAAATATCAATTGCATCATCAGAGTTTGGTTTGTGTAAATTTATCCCTTTTTCAATAACTTCAATTTTCTTTTTCAACAGATTATTTGGTATACCTGCACCTTTGCCAGTCATCTCCATTACACTTTTTCCTGTAATAACAGAGCCAATAGCTGATGATGGAGTAGTATTGCCAATCCCCATATCACCTGTTGCTATCATATCTAACTTTTGATTTTTTATCTCATTAGAAGCGATTTCAAAACCGGCTAAAATAGATTTTTCAGCTTCATCTCTTGTCATAGCCAGATCTTTTGTAAAATTGTTTGTCCCATATTTCACTTTTTTTACTATAAATTTATTTTTCCCCTGCAACCCTTTTTCGCTGATATTGCACTTTGTCCCAACATCAGCCACAATAGTAGAACATTTATTTTGTCTTGCTAAAACGGTTATAGTGGCCAGATCATTTACAAAAGCTTTTATCATCTCACATGTTACTTGTTGAGGAAACGCACTAATCCCCTCTTCTACAACCCCATGATCACCCGCCATTACAAACACTGCTCTTTTTTCTACAGTAGGTTTTAATGTCCCCCTTATGGCACAGATCTGTTCGGAAACATCATTTAACATCCCCATGGCTCTATAAGGCATGATCAAATTGGAAGTCCTCTCCTTTGCTTTTTCATAGATTTCATGATTAGTTGGCGTAATTTTTTGTGTAATTCTTTCCAAATTCATAAATTCAACCCCCTTATTTATTTTATTTTAACAGGAATACCTGAAACCAACAGATAACATACATCGGCTACAGCAGCTATTTTTTGATTGAGTTTACCAAGAATATCCACATACTCCCTTGTTAATTTATCTGAAGGGATAATCCCAAAACCCACTTCGTTTGTTATGACAATAATATCAAAAGGTAGATTTGTAATTGTGGTTAAAAATTGTTCTATATATTCATTTATATTTTTATTGTAATGGAAAAGATTCCCAAGCCACGTGGTGATGCAATCTATTATTATCACTTCACAATCAGAGCAGCTGACCAATTTATTGCAAATATTTATTGGCTCCTCTATTGTAAAAAAGAGATTACCTCTATCTTCTCTGTGTTTGTTAATCCTTTTTAGCATCTCATCGTCAAAAGGTTCGGCTGTAGCCAGATAAGCCCTTTTTTTATATTCCAACCCTAATTTAATGGCAAAATCTGTTTTGCCACTCTTAATTCCACCCGTGATAAGCGTAACCATATCTTTTAAAAACCTCCGACAAATAATTAAGACTATTTATTAACGGTGTCAGACCAAAAAGCTCTAAAGATATCCCCACATTAAAATCAATTGCAAAATCAAAAAGAAACTTTAATAAATTTACATCTAAATAGGTTATTTCTTTATGGTCTCTACCATCATGAACACCGTGCAAATGGATATATTTTATCTTTTCTTTATACTTTTTAATAATATTGATAGGATTCTCATTGCTAAGTAAAGCATGCCCCACATCAAGGCAGTAGTTTATTTTTGTGTACTTTAAGTCATAAAATATATTTGATGATGTTGTATTTTCCACTAAAACAGATGGATATAAATGGCAAAGTCTTTCAATTGCATCATAATCGTTGCCTATAGAGTGAAGAAAATAGTATGAAATCTTTGGTGAATCTAATTTGCTGATGAAAGATTCCATAAATTTAAAATCTTCAATTCTACTCAAATCTCTATCATATGGTAAATGAACCACATACTTCATATCCATTTTATTTAGCAACATTAACTCATTATCATCTAACTGGTCATACTTTCTTCTGCTTTCAAAATAGAGCAACTCTATTTCATCGAAAAGATGTTTAAGCTTTAAGACATTCATAATCCGTGTATCCCGATATATGAATGATGTTGTAGAAAGCTTTGGTATATTTTTTACCATAAAACACCTTTAATCATTTATTACCCCAATCCTTTATCGCCAAACAATGGATATTAGTCTCTTTACAAGCTTCCACCTTTTCCACAAAACCGCCAGCTTCTCCACTTACCTTTGTTACCAATAGGTCAATTTCAAATTCTTTAATAAGTGCTTTATTAAAATCTTTAGAAAAAGGGCCTTGTATTGCGATTATCTGATTATAATCAAAGCCTGATGCCAATACATCTTTTATGGATTGTTCAAAAGGTAAAATTCTCACATAGGCATTTTCTTTTACAAATGAAAAATGCTTTATCATCTTGCTACCTATTGTGAATAAAATTTTACTAAAATTATTTTCTTCTAAATATGAGATTGCTTCCCTTAAGGAATTTACACATATCAATCTGTTATAATGCACATCAACTTCATTGTTTCTAATAAAAGACTCATATGGGATGTTTAAAGAACGTGCCACCTTTTGTGCCAGGTCAGTAATCTCTTTTGCAAAAGGGTGAGTCGTATCTACAATCTTTTTAATTTTATACTGACATATAAACTCTTCTAACCTCTTTTCATCAAATCGAATTAAAACAACCTTATCTTGACCAAATTTTCTGTAAAATTGCTTATACCCATACTCTGTGGCTACGGATATTACAAAATCATCTAAATAGTGTTTGTTTATAAAGCGCTCAGTATCGGAAGTCCCGCCCAATATTAAAACTTTTTCAGACATCAAAGCATACCTTTATCATAGCGTTAAAAGCTGCAGCAGCAATACCGCTACCACCTTTTGTCCCACGATTTGTTACAAAAGGGATTTCAGATTTTGCCAACAAATCTTTTGATTCGGCAGCCTTAACAAATCCTACCGGAAATCCAACAACAAAAATATTCTGCAGTGGTTTTTGTTTTTGTATTTCTACTATTTTGAGTAGTGCAGTTGGAGCATTACCTACAACAAAAATAATATTCTCAAATTTATCAAAGGCATACTCTATAGAAATCTCAGCCCGAGTTTTATTAAGCTCATTTGCTTTTCTCACAACTTCGTTATCAGAAATAAAGCAATAAGTATTTAGCCCACTGATTCTTAAATACTTTTCCGTAATTCCGGCCTTTACCATATTTACATCACAAATCACAGGGGGATTTTTTCCTAAAATATTTTTAAAATCTGTTAACCACTTTTTTGAAAAATGTATCAACTTTGCAAACTCAAAGTCTCCACAAGCATGAATAACCCTTTTTACGACGACTTTCTCTTCTTCACTAAATTTCGATAAATCAACATTTCTATCAATAATATCAAAACTTTCTTTTTCTATTCTTACACCTTTATTCATTTTTTGCCTCACTATATAAAATTGCTGTGGATAGATAACCTGCATTTTCGGGGATTTCGTCCGACAAAAGATCAAAAACCCTTTCTTCAGGCAGTGATGCCCTTTCTATTAAAAACCCTTTTTTAATTTTCTTACAATTTTTGACAAACTCTTTCAGACAATTTAACTTTTTATGAACCTTCATAATAACTATAGTGGAGAAATTTTCCAAAAGAGAATCAAGCTTGTTTATGCTATTTGGCATTTCCACTACACAAAACGATTCTTCTTTCACTACTATATTTTCATCTATTCTATTTGCCGCAGCAATAAAAGATGGAATTCCAGGAACCTTTTCTACTTTGATTCCAATGGGTTGTAACTTTTTTTCGAGATAATTAAATGTGCTGTAAATAGAAAGGTCACCGATTGTAACATAAGAAACTTTTTTATTTTCTTTTAAGAATTGTTCAATAGTTATTGCTAACTCAGAGTATTTTTCGTCAAGCAAATCTTTATTGTTGTTCATAGGGAAATAGTACATATAAATTTTTGATAACGGGACATATCCGCTTATGATATCTTTTGCAAGACTTCTACCGTTTTTATCCGATTGAGGAGTAACAATTATATCTGAGTTTTTTAAAACATTTAGAGCTTTTAAAGTAATCAGCTCTGGGTCTCCTGGGCCAATACCTAAAGCATAAATCATTTTTTGCATTTTACACATACCTCACTTTTTAATGAGTAACTATTTGAAAACAAATTAGAAAATCTTACCACTTCTCCAATAAGCATAATTGCAGGAAATTTAATTTTTGGCTTGTTACAAAGTAAGTTATCAACATTTGATATTATAATTTGTTCGTCTTCATATTCCAACCTCTCACCTATTGCTACAGGTGTATTTTTATTAAGTCCGTTTGCTACTAATGAGTTTAGTATTTTTAAAAAATTCTTAACTCCCATGTAGACCACAATGCTCATATTCAAATCTACAATAGCTTTCCAGTTGTAAGCTTTATCAAGTTCCGAATCTTTTTTATGACCTGTAATAAAAACCACACCGGATGAGACATCTCTTGCCGTAAGAGCTGTTTCTATTTTTGCAACAAAGTGTGAGATTGTAGTAATCCCTGGAATAATTTCAACCAATGCATTACATTTTCTTGCTATTTCAATTTCCTCAAGGCTTCTTGAATAAATTGATGCATCACCACTTTTTAATCTAACAACTGTTTTATTTTCTAAAAGTGCTTTTTCTATCAAACTGTTTATTTGACATTGAGAACAGCTTGGTTTGTAGGGTATTTTACCTACATATATTTTTTCGCAATCAATACTTTCTATCAATTTGTTATCAACTAATCTATCATACAAAATAAGATCAGCTTCTTTAAGTTTATGCAAACCTTTTAAAGCTATTAAATCATCACCCAGTCCTGCCCCGATTATTATGAGTTTTCTCATTGTAAACTCCATTTATAAAAAATATTGTTAAGATATAATATGGCATCGATGGTTTTTGTATTGGCTCTTGAAAAAGTAAGCTCATTTACCTGTATAAACACAGAATCCATATCTTTAAAACCGATTCTATCTTTTGGAGGAGTAGGATTCTTATTCATAGGTCCAATCTGATAGATATAAATATCAGGTTTCAATGAAATCGTTTTTTCTACTGAAAATTTAATGAGCTTTTTATCGATATTTATTATATTTATTCCACCGGCTTTTTCTATTATATCGGAGATTACGCTATTCTTCCCTGCCACGATATATGGTGCTTGTGTTATTTCGTAGATAACCTTTGCTGTTCTTTTAGGTTCTTTCAAATTAGTTAATTTATGCTTTAGCTGATTTATAAGTGCCTCACCTTTTTCGGATACATTCATTATGGAGGCAATTGTCTTAATATTTTCAAATATTTCATTAACATTTGTCGGATCATATTCATATGTCTTGATATTTTCTAAACTTTTCAGATAATCAGAGATAAATTTGTTATTAGAATATATGATAAAGTCCGGTTTTAGAGATAGAATCAGCTCTAAATTAGGTTTTAGATGTGAGCCAACCTTAATTGCATTTTCAAATCCATTTACGTGCTTTGTAACCCCCACAACTTTATCGTTAAGTCCAAGTTTAATAAATATATCAGCAGCAGCAGGGGATAAAATAATTACCCTGTCGTATGCATAACATATATTAATCGACAAAATAAAAGCCGCTGATACACTTAAAATCCACTTCAAAAACTTCATTTAGAATCTCCTCATTTAATTCATCAATGCTTATTTGGCAAAAAAGCTCACCTTTTTTCAAAAAAACCACTTCATCCACAAGACTTTTTAAAATATTCAAATCGTGAGACGACAAAATAATACTTTTATTAAGATTACTTAAAGTTTCTTTAATAGTTTGCATATGTTTTACATCAAGCATTGCAAAAGGCTCATCTAATAAAATAATTTCAGTATCTTGATTTAAGACCCTTGCAAGCATTACTCGTTTTTTCTCACCACCGGATAGCTCATTAAACTTTCTGTATTTCAAATGATATATATCAAGCGCTTTTAACCACTCAGAAGTTTTCTCATAATCACAATCCGTATATTTCCCGGCCGTTTTTGGATATCTTCCAAAAAGAACAGAGTCAAAAACATTATATCCGAATATAATTTCAGAAAATTGTGGCAAATAAGATATAATATTAGCAAGCTCTATGGGGTTATAGGTATTAATGTCTTTTTCTAATATATTAAGTTGACCGTCAAAGCTTTTGTTTATTCCGCCAATGATATCCAATAATGTGCTTTTCCCTGCACCATTTTCCCCCAATAATCCAACTTTTTTCCCTTTTTTTAGTGAGAGATTATTAATTTTTAAAACAAAATCTCCTACTTTAGCCTTTAAATTTTGTATCTCGATAATATTCATTTAACCGTACCAAATACTTTTTAATCTGTATTTCATCAAAAAGATAAAAAATATTCCACCTATAAAAGATGTCGCAACACCGACGGGTAATTCCGCTCCGGAAGGGATAACAATTCTGCAAAAAGTGTCAGATAATAAAAGAAAATTTGCTCCAAAAAGGGTAGAATATAAGAGATGTGTTTTCATATCAGGCTTGAAAAGCCCTCTTACGATATGTGGTATAATAAGTCCGACAAACCCAATTATCCCACTAAAACTCACAGCAAAAGCTATCAAAACAGCAACAATAACAAATAGCTTTTTCCTTTCTTTTGCGATATCAAGCCCAAGTGAGCTTGCAGTCTTAAAATCATAAGCCATGATATTGAGCTTAAGGGAATCTTTGAAAAGTAGAAAAAAGCAAAACGACAAAACAAGAAAAAGAGTAAAAACCCTTTCGTAGGAAACAACATAAAATCCACCCATCAGCCAGAAAATGATTGAGCCGATAGATTCATCAAAGTAATACTTTAAAAAGCTTATAATTGCCGAGCAAATTATATTTACAATAATACCTGCAAGAATTACAGTTGTGTAATGAAAAGATTTATCCATACTTGTCAATTTGAAAATAGCAAACAGACCAGCTATGGCAAAAGCTATTGCAACTAAAGGGATTGACAGTAGATTTAACCCTAACCCAATGCTTATGGCTGCACCAAGTGCTGCTGATGCAGAAATTCCGGTAGTAAAGCCGTCGGCTAATGGGTTTCTTAATATTAATTGCAAAATTGAGCCACTAAGTGCAAGCATCCCTCCTATTAGGAAAGCTGTTAACACTCTTGGTAATCTGATATCTAACAGTAGCCGTATTGTTAGGTTGTCAAAACTCACAGCACCGTTTATTAATGAAAAAATGAAAATTATCACTGTAATTGCAATGACTAAAAAAAGATTTTTCATTTAAAATTTATCCCACCATCTTTTGCGGCATCTTTTAGATGTTCTACAAAAATTCTTGCAAAAGCATCATTAGAACCAAGCCCTTCGATAATTGGTACGACATCTATCTCTTCTCTTTTCAAAATGTTTTTCCATGAGTCAGGCTCATCCCCAGCCATATCATTGCTTGCATGGTCACCTGCAACCACCATAAAAGGTTTTAGGACAACTTTCTTGATATTGTATTTTTTTAGTTTTGCAATTACATCATTTAGGGTTGGATACCCTTCTACTGTCCCTATAAATGTTTTTACATCGGGATATTCTTTATTAAACTCCTCTTCTGTTTCAATATAACTGCCTGTTGAATAATACTCGTTTCCGTGCCCCATATAAACAAGTGCTGCTTTATGTTCTTTTGCTAATTCCGCATCACCCCTTAATGCCATTACAACTGTTTTTATATCTTCGTGATAGTCATATTTATCTCCATATGTGCCAAGCGCAGGACGTCCTACTGCAATCTTTTGAAATGGTTTCCATCTGTTTTTGATAGTCTGAATGGAATTTAATGCTCTTACATATTCCAATAAATCAGAAAACTCTTCGCCGTGATAAATATGTGTTGGCTGAATTACTATGTTTTTGTACCCTTCATCGGATAACTCCCCTAATGTTGCCACGATACCCTTAACATTCAAAATCTCTTTGGGTACACCTTTATTTAGCCATTCGTCAGGATTTTTACCCCTTTTTTGCCAGATGTTTCTTATAATATTGGATGTAAATGTCACTCTTACTTCTGTTTCAGGAAACTCTTTTTTTACCAGATTAATTATGTTGATAATTGATTTTAGGCCAGAAAGGTAGGTTGTACCAAAACTTGCAATTACAATTGCATTTTTTTTACTTTTGTTCTCATCCATTTTTGCCATAGCTACTCCTGATGTTATAAAAATACTTAACATAAAAAGAATAAGGTATTTTTTCATTTAATTACCTCCGAATAATCTTTTTTATGATGCAATTGTCGCTTAAAAAGTGAAAATGTGTATAACAAGCAAGCGTGTTATTATTTACAAACCCATCTCTATATTCTTCACCACTTGTAAGTTTTGTAATTTTAAATACATATTCTTCAAGACAATCTTTAACTTTTGAATAATGGAACTCATGCCCAACAAAACAATCTGCTTTATCAAAAAAATTTGTTTTCTTTAAAGCTGTTGCTTTTATATATCCAAGAGCTTGCCTTTTATCAGTCATTTCTACTGTTACATTAAAAACATTGCACATCTCAAAAAAGTTATCGCCAACTTGCACACCTTTAGACAAAAACATCATCCCCCCACACTCTGCAAATATAGGGATACCTTGTTTAGAAACTTTTCTTATGTATGCCTTTAATTCCTTGTTATTTGAAAGTTTTTCTGCAAATAGCTCCGGATATCCGCCACCAAAATAAATAAAATCAGGATTTTCAGGTAATTCATTTTTTAAAGGGGAAAAATTTATAATCTGATATCCATTTTCTTCCAAAAAATCTATATTATCTTGATAATAAAAGTTAAATGCTTCATCAAATGCGATATAAGCTTTTTTATCTTTCTTGATTTGAGAAGCTCCGAATAGAGATACTTTTTCGCAATTATAATTTATATTTTCATATATTTGATTCACATCAACATAATTTAAAAATGTATCTACAATTTCATCGTAAAAACTCTCTTTAGTCTCCAATGCGGTATAAATACCTAAATGTCTTGAAGATAAATTTAAGTTTTGTAATTTAGGTATTGCACCAAATACTTTTATACCCGTATGGTACTCTATCGCATCAGTTAGCATTTTTTCGTGTCTTTTTGAGCCCACATTGTTTAAAATCACACCGGCTACATTAATATTTTCACCTAAATTTATTAGACCATTTACCCTTGCAGCGACTGTAAAGGATGTGGAGCTTACATCCAAAACAAGTATAATCGGGACATTTAACAATTTTGCTATTTCGTATGTACTGCCGGAAAAGGTTTTATAATCAATACCGTCATAAAAGCCCATAACACCTTCTATTACGGCTATATCGCTTTTATTGAGATTAGATAAAAAAATGGATTTAACCCTGTCAGGACTCACTAAAATTGTATCAAGGTTGTATGCGTTATTACCTGTTGCATACTTTAAATGAAGGGTATCAATATAATCAGGTCCACATTTAAATGGTAAAACTGCTTTATGATTTCCTGAAAAATACCTTGAAAGGAAAAGTGTAAATAGACTCTTCCCTGATCCACTTTTATCAGATGCTATTAAAACAGCTTTTTTTATCACTCACACTCTCCAGTCTCGTATTTGAGACCGAAGAGCTATTAATTTCCCGCACTCCGGTCCCAATACCCGGGGACACTTCCACCCAAATTTTAGGGTGAGGCTCAGGTCTTCTGGCTCGCTTTCATCCTACTCGCCCGCCTTCCCGCTAAGCTTAAACAGTTAAGCTTAGCAGTGGCATAATGGGCTTTCGTCCAGCTCACAGCTGCGGGTACAGCACCGGATTTTCACCGGACTTCCCTTGTGCCTGTTAATTTAATACTAAAATTAAAAATTTTTTTCAATTATTTTCTTGAAATTTAGAATTAGTTTAACTATTTTCACTTTCATGCAAATTAAAGTCATCGATCTTGAAAAAAAATTTGGAAACACTAAGGCGTTAAATTGTATTAATTTCACAATAGAGAGTAATACTATCACAGCTCTTCTTGGCCCAAATGGAGCAGGAAAAACTACCACCATAAATATCCTAACAGGTTTGCTTACTCCTGATAACGGAGAAATATACTATGGAAACATGATGTTTATTAACAATAACAATAAAATAAAAAAGATAATAGGTGTTGTACCTCAACATAATAATATCGACAGAGATCTTACTGTTTATCAAAATTTATTGATACACGCCATACTTTTCGGGCTTAAAAAAGATGAAATAGATAATAGAATAAATGAGATTTTAGAGTTTACAGGGCTCAACAACAACAGAAACAAAAAAGCAGGGAAATTATCCGGAGGGATGAAAAGAAGGCTTGTGATTGGGAGAGCACTATTACACGCTCCTAAAATACTTTTTTTAGATGAACCAACAGTTGGGCTTGACCCTGCAACGAGAAGACATATCTGGGATTTTGTCAAAAATATTAATAAAAATTTCGGTTGTACAGTAGTGCTGACTACACACTATATTGAAGAAGCCGAGCTACTATCAAATTATGTGTATTTTATTGATAAAGGTAAAATTATAAAGCATGGTGAGCCAGAAAATCTAAGAAATCAGATGGGTAAATATGTCTTGGAAATTTTTGAGAATGGGAAGACTATTGAAGAGTATTTTGATACAAAGAAAGATGCTCTTGAAAGACTAAATCAGTTAAATGATATCGATTCTGCAAAAATCAGAGAAGTAAATTTGGAAGATGTATATTTGAAAATAACTGGCAAGAGAATAGATATATGATTAATGGAATTTATGGTGTTTATTTGCGAGAATTATTGGTTTTAAAATCAAGGTGTTGGAAAGTAATATTATCAAGTGCTATTTCCCCGCTACTGTTTCTTTTAGCGTTTGGATACGGTATTGGTAAAAGCTCTCAGGTAAATGGGTTTAGCTATATATCTTTTTTAATACCCGGACTAATAACTATGAGCTCTATGAACCAAGCTTATGGTATTTCAACAGAAATAAATATCTCAAGATTCTATTTCAAAGTATTTGATGAATTTTTGTTAGCACCAATACCAAAATGGCAGATTGTATTGGGTGAGATTTTATACGGCATTACAAAAGGGCTTATCCCAGTATGCATAGTTTTAATTTACGGACTAATCATTGGAGTTAACCTTAACTTAAATATATATTTTATTTTAGCTGTAATACTCCACTTAACAACTTTTTCTCTACTTGGTTTTATAGTAGCTTTAGTGGTCAAAAATCATGGTGACCAATTTAGTTTCAATACATTTATTATAACCCCTATGGTATTTTTATCGGGAACATTTTATCCGGTAGAAAAAATGCCAATTTTTATAAAATATCTTGCTTATATTTTCCCTTTGACATACTCGACAAGTTTGATCAGAAGCTCTCTGTTAGTAGGGACAATCTCATTACAATACTTTTCAATTATTATAATAATTACATTATTATTATTCTTTTGTGCTTATTATATTGTAAACAAAATTGAAACAATTTAATAAATTCATTCTCTTTTCTTTCTACATAAACAGATTTGCTAATACTTTTTATCGGAAAACTGTATTACTTTTGAAAATTAAGAAGTTGCAACCAAAAAATACCCCCGAATACTCTGGTATACCAAAGTACTCAGGGGCAATAATTATAAGATTTTATCTAATTAGAGATTTTTGAAATTCAGGGTACGCGTTAGCGCCATGCTCGAAAAAGTCAAGCCCCATAATCTCTTCCTCTTCGGTTACTCTAAATTTTATAAAGATATTTAATATTTTCACAACGAGATATGTTGAGCCAAATGCCCAAATAAATGCTGCCACAATACCTATAATTTGGCTCATAATCACAGGTTCAAGTGTATGAGTTTCAAAATTGTAATTAAATAATCCTGCTGCAAGTGTGCCCCATGCTCCGTTTACACCATGTACCGAAATTGCACCCACAGGGTCATCTACCTTAATCTTATCAAAGAATATAACCGAATAGACTACAAGGATACCTGCCACTATACCTATGATAATTGAATAAAAAGGTGTGACATTTGCACATCCTGCAGTAATACCTACAAGCCCTGCCAATGCTCCGTTTAATGACATACCGATATCAAACTTTTTATACCTAAAGTATGTCACAGTCATTGCCGACAACACTGCAGCTGCAGGAGCAAGTGTCGTATTCACTGCAATGAGTGGTAAAGCAGAGTCTGCTGCTGTTTCACTCCCCACATTAAATCCGTACCAGCCAAACCACAAGATAAAAACACCAAGTGCCGCCAAAGGGATATTATGACCTGGAATTACCCTAATCTGGCCTTTATCCCCATACTTTCCAATTCTCGGCCCAATGATTATTGCTGCAGCAAGTGATGCCCAACCACCTATGGAATGGACTACTGTGGAGCCTGCAAAGTCTATAAAACCAAGCTTTTCAAGCCAACCATTTCCGTGAAAAAGACTTCCCCAAGCCCAGCTGCCAAAAACCGGATATATAAGCATTGACATAATAAAACTAAATAGAATGTAAAATTTGAAGTTTGCCCTTTCAGCTATAGCACCTGATACAATTGTCGCCGCAGTAGCACAGAATACTACCTGAAATATCCAAAAAGCTAACGTCCAATTATCCTGCATATCCCAATTTGACAGAAAAAATCCTTCAGTGCCGAAAAAACCTGTTGATGTTGCTCCAAACATTATGGCAAAACCAACCGCCCAAAATCCTATCGACCCTGCTGCAAAATCCAGCAAATTTTTCATTATAATATTAAGAGCGTTTTTTGATCTGGTAAACCCTGATTCCACCATAGCAAAACCAAGTTGCATAAAAAATACCATAAATGCTGCGATTAATGTCCAAAGCCAGTCAGTATTTGTCTGCACCTGCTTGATGGATTCCTCAAGGGACTCAAGAGTAATTATCTTATCCCCTTCAGCAAAAACGGAAGCGGCTAAAATCAACAAATATATAACAGTTATAATCATTTTCATGGCAGACCTCCTATAAACTTTCATCATTTAGCTCATTTGTTCTTATTCTTAGTGACTTTTCAACAGGGATTACAAAAAGCTTACCATCCCCTATCTTCCCGGTTTTAGCTGCTTTAGCAATGGTATTTACGACGTCTTCCTCCAAGTCATCCCTTACCACTATTTCAAGAAGTACTTTTGGAACAAAATCGATATTATATTCGGCACCTCTGTAAAGTTCACTGTGCCCTTTCTGCCTTCCGTACCCCTTAACTTCATAGACGGTCATCCCTGTGATTCCGAGCTCACTCAGGGCGTCCTTTACGTCATCAAGCTTAAAGGGTTTGATAATAGCCTTGATAAGTTTCATAAAGACCTCCTTAGAATTTAGTTGGAAACTAAGGAGCAACCTTTGTGCCAAAAAAATAATCAATTATTATTGGATTCTTATGAACTTATGCTTAAAGTTTGCACAAATATTTAACTTACTGGTTAAAAAATAATCAAATATAGCGTCTGTTAGAATGAATAGTTTTAAAACTCAACTTAAAAAATCAGGTAACGCTGTTAAAGCAGTTACCCCCTACCTGACTTTGACACTTTCAATTAAAAAAAATCAATAAAAGTGGCAAGAAGCCAGTAAATACAGGGGTGTTAATTTCTGTGCTCCATATTTTGTAGTGGCAACTTATTGATAGATAATATGTTTTATATTGATGTTTTTATGCATTTTTTTCTTGACATATTTACTACTTTTGTAGTATATATAGCCATGTACTTGAAAAAAACTCGCTCTAAACAATATACTTACCTGCAAGTTGTAGAATCATATAGAGACGACAATGGTGTCCCAAGACATAAAGTACTATTTAATTTAGGCAGATTAGATATCCTAAAAAAAGACCCATCTTTTGCCACTGTAATAGATAAAATAAGAGAAGAGATTTCTGAATCTACTAAACCTGAGTTTAAAGATATATCTGATGCTGATATAGTGAATTGGGGCTATAAGATATATGAGAAGCTCTGGAAGATGTTTGAGCTGGATAAGACACTTGATGATATACAGAAAAACAGTAAAGCCAGGTTTGATTTACAATCGAGTTGTTTCCGTATGGTAATAGAGCACTTATTAGAGCCTAAGAGTAAGCTTGGAGTTTATGCAAATCAGAATAGGTATTACAATATTCCTGAAGTAGAGCTTCATCATTTTATAGAAGCCTTGATATATTGTCAGAACATAAGGAGCTTTTAGAGGATAAATTATTTTATAAAAATTTTAGCGTATTTAATTTAAAAGTAGATATAGTTTTTTATGATGTAACGACCTTTTATTTTGAGAGTGTCAGGTCAGATAGTTTAAGAGAATTTGGCTTTAGTAAAGATGGTAAGTTTAATGAGGTACAGATTGTATTTGGTTTACTTGTTGATATGGAAGGTCGTCCTATTGGTTATGAACTATTTCCTGGGAATACTTTTGAGGGTAAGACCCTTGAGAAGGCATTATTTAAATTAAATGAACGATTTAATTTAAATAAAGTTATAATAGTTGCAGATAGGGGCTTAAACAGTAAGATTAATTTAAAGCTGATAAAAGATAATGGATTTGATTATATAGTTGCAAGCAGACTAAAGAGTTTGCCATCAGATATTCAATCCGAGATATTTATGGATGAAGGTTACAATTTTATAAAATCGGATGAAGAGGATATTTTTAAATATAAGAGTATAGATTACAAGAATAAAGTTTCTTTGGGTAATGGTTCTGTAGCTGTTTTGGATGAGAAGTTAATAGTAACATATTCTTCTAAAAGGAGTAAGAAGGATAAAGCAGACAGGCAAAGACTTATAGACAAGGCTAATCATTTGCTTGAAAATGAATCATTGATAAAATCCTCTTTTAAGAGAGGTGGCAAGAAGTTTTTAAAGGAAGAATCCTCAAACAAAGAAAAATGTTATAAACTTGATGAGGCTGCGATTGAGAAGGATGAGCGCTTTGATGGATATTATGGTATACAGACAAGTGAAACGAATTTATCTGAGATAGATGTAATAGATGCATATCACAATTTGTGGAAGATAGAAGAATCTTTTAGAATAATGAAGAGTAAATTAGAGGTACGTCCGATATTTCATTGGACGGAGAAGCGTATTAAAGGGCACTTTGTAGTTTGCTTTTTAGCATTTTTACTTGAGAGGACATTGGAACATAAGCTTAGAACGGCTGATATAAAAGCATCATCGAGAGATGTAAGAAGTACAATTAACTCTATGAATTTTGCAAGATTTGAATCTAAGGGTCAGACTTATCTGCTTAAAACTAAATTTGGCAGTTTGGGCAGTCATATATTAAGAGCACTTAGAATCCCACCGCCTAAGAATCTTTCCACCCCTGATGAGTTGAAATTTTAATCTAAAAATCACCTGTAGTGACAAAATGTACAAACCTAAAATAATAAAATTATTATCTACAATTACTTATAAAATCAAAGTGTCAAAGACAGGAAAAATAATCAAATATAGCGTCTGTTAGAATGAATAGTTTTAAAACTCAACTTAAAAAATCAGGTAACGCTGTTAAAGCAGTTACCCCCTATTTTCAAACCGATACTGGCAGGCTTCAAGGACATGCTTTTTAGAAACCTCATTGCTGCCTTCAAGGTCGGCGATAGTGCGGCTGATTTTCAAAATTTTCATATAGCTTCTTGCCGACAGTCCAAGCTTTTCATGGACATTTTCGAGGGTCAAATATGCCTCATCGGCAATATTTGCGTATTTTTTGATATGGCGTTCAGTCATCTGACTATTGTAGTTAATCTTTTCTTTCTTAAATCTTTTCTCCTGCAATTGTCTTGCAAGCTCTACACGTTTCTTAATCTCTTTAGATGATTCCCCTTCGGGCAGTTTGTTTAATTCTTTTATATCAACTGCTTCAACATTGACATGCAAATCTATTCTGTCCATTATCGGGCCTGACAGCTTGCTCCTGTATTTTTGAATCTGCCCCATAGCGCATACACATTCTTTGTCTGTGCCATAAAAACCGCACGGGCAAGGGTTACATGCCGCCACAAACATAAAATTGGCAGGATATACCACCGTCCTGTTTGCTCTGCTTACAGTCACTACCCTGTCTTCCAAAGGTTGCCTCAACACTTCAAGAACATTTTTCTTAAATTCCAAAAATTCATCAAAAAAAAGTATACCATTACTTGCAATACTCACTAAACCAGGTTTTGCGTCCTTACCACCACCTATCACTGCCACATCACTTGCTGTAGGGTGGGTAATAATAAAAGGTCTTGTTTGGACTAGCCCCTTATTTTCCCTAAGAAGTCCCGCTACCGAATGAACTTTGGTAGTCTCAATAGCCTCATCTATCGTCATTGCAGGCATAATGGTAGGGATACGCTTGGCTATCATAGTTTTTCCGCTGCCTGGCGGTCCCATCATTAGCAAATTGTGCATCCCTGCCGCTGCAATCTCAGATGCCCTTTTAACCAAAAACTGCCCCCTTACATCCGAAAAGTCAATATCATAAGTATCAGGGACAAACTCTACCCCTCCTTTGTAAGGCTCTTTCACATCTCCATTCAAAAAAGGTAGTATTTCTGATAACGTGTCAAATCCGTAAATCTCAATATTTTCAAGGACAGATGCTTCTCTTACATTTTCATTAGGTAATATTAATTTTGTATTATCTTCAAGACTTGATGCAAAAGGTAAAATGCCTGCTACCCCTCTAAGTCTTCCATCCAGAGAAAGCTCACCGGCAAAAGCAAATTTGTCTAAATCGGCATTTATAACCCCAGAGGCTTTCAACAGGGCTATCGCAACAGGTAAATCAAAATGACTCCCATCCTTTTTAAGATCGGCTGGAGCCAGATTGACCGTTATCGGCTTATCGAAAATATTAAATTCAAGATTTTTAAGTGCAGATTTTACTCTTTCACGACTCTCTTTTACGGCACCCTCAGCAAGCCCGACAACATTGAAAGAGGGCATCCCCATATTTCTTATGTCAGCTTCAACATCCACTTGCTCAGAATTAATCCCTATAAGGGTAAAAGTCCTAACCTTTGCAAACATTTTTATTTTTTACCTTTCAAAAAGGTAGTAAAGGTAGTTTTTATTCTCCATTTTATTCCTAAAATATGTTGCCGTTTCTGTAAGTCTTTCAAGTAAATTATCCTTGTTTACATCAAAATATATCTCTACGTCTGAAAGATTGTATTGTTTTTTCATATCCTCAAATGCATCCAAATATGTGCCAAGCTCATCCACAAGACCAATTTTTTTGGCAACACTTCCAACTATTATCCTGCCATCTGCATAAGCAAGTAAAGTTTCTTTCTTTATCTTTCTTGAGCTTAATATATCATTCACAAACTGATTGTAAACTTCCATAATGGAATCTTGAAGAAGTTTAATCTCCTCTTTAGTCATCTCTCTGTTTGGTGAGCCGATATCCTTGAATTTACCGGATTTAATGGTCTGAAAATCTATCCCTATTTTTTCATAAAGACCTTTCATATTTGGAAATTTTATAATCACACCTATACTTCCAGTTATTGTCCCCGGTAAAGCATATATTTTATCAGCTGCAATGGAAACATAGTATCCGCCTGAAGCAGCAAGAGATTGCATCGCTACAAATACAGGTTTATCAAGGCTTTTAACAAATCTATAAATTTCCTGGCTCGGTGCAACCCCTCCGCCGGGAGAATTTACCCTTATTATAAACCCTTTTACTTTATCATTCTTGTTATATTTTTTGAGCTTATTGATCATTGTATCGGATTCATAAATCACATCTTGTAAGTCAATAACAACTATCTTGTTTTTAGCAAACTCACCCACATCGTTTCCGGTATAATAAAGTATCGCGGAGAAGATAAATCCTACGACGAAAATGACAAAAACAAGTTTAAACAGTCTTTTACCCCATTTTTTCATTCACTAACCTCTGACAATTATAGTAGAGTATACCACATAAAATAAAAGAATATAAACAGAATATAACGAAATGTGTCCAAATCTAAATTTTGAAAGTTTGTCTTGCTGTATCCCCAAAACAGCAATAAGCACAATAATTGCCGAACAGATTGCAGCAACAAGATTTATCTTGCTTGCAGCCATGAAAATATCCCCTTTTTTATAAAATATATCAGCAATAGGGATAACTGTAATATTAAAAACATTTGATCCTAATAAATTTCCGATAGCCATATTCGTAGAGCCTACTTTTATGGCACCGAAACATGCCGAAACTTCCGGCAAAGAGGTTACAAGTGCAAGTAAAAATGAGCCGACGACTGTCCTGCCAAGCCCCGTTGCTTCGGCTATTTCATCAGCACTTTTACTTAAAAGAAGACCTGCAAAAACAATGATAGAAGCCATAAACATAAACATAAATACAGCTCTATTTAGGCTAATATCCGTTTTTTCATCTTCAATATCCGAATCACTCATATCTATTGTCCTGTAGGCACTGTACATCGATAAAATATATATTATAAATATCCCAAGACTAATCGCACTAACGTTGAATAGTTTTATATTCAATAAAAAACCAAAAGCTGAAATAAGTGGTAAAAGTATTGCAAATGATGCTGTAACAATATTGGATAAACTGACACTTTTAAATACACTGTCCTTTTTAAAAAGTGCATCAAGAAAGAATATAATCAATATATTAAACATATTGGAGCCGTAAACATTGCCAAATACCAAATCAGGTGCATCCACAATCGTAACGGCACCAATAGAGGAGATAAGCTCCGGCAGACTTGTAAACAGAGCGATAAATGTTACCCCTACAAAGCTGTGCCCCAAAGGGGTCTTTGACGCTATTACATCCCCGTATTTTGAAAGTTTGACCCCGCTAAATATTACAAGAAAAGCCGAAACGGCAAAAAGAAAAAAGTACATAAAAATTACCTCAACAAAAAAGGGGCTTATTAAGCCCCTTGATTATTTTATCTCGTCAATCTTCCCTTTTATCAAGGTACCTAAATTAAATGTGGAATCCGAATTGTCCTCTATCTGTTTCAGGTACTCTTTTACCTCTCGTTTTTCAGAGTCAAGTTTGTATTTTTTCACAGAGAGTAATATTTCCCTGTTTCTCTTGTCAATTTTCAACACAACGACTTTTAACGTATCGCCCACCTTGCAAAACTCTTCAGGAATAACTTTATTCTCATCAAGCTCTTTGGCAGGGATAATGCCAGTCAGCCCTTTCGGCAGCGCTACGACAACATTTTCTTTGTTAACTTCAATGACTTCCACATCTAACACTTTACCTGAAGGTAAAAGCTTCTCAATGTCTTTCCAAGGATTTTTCTCAAGTTGTTTTATACCAAGGGAAATTCTCTCTTTATCTTCGTCAATTTTTAAAATTTTAGCGGTAATTTCATCACCTGCTTTAAATTTTTCATTCAAATCCTGAATATCTTCTGTCCAAGAAATATCAATTTTTTTAATAAGACCGTCAATATGCGCACCGAAATCCACAAAAATACCAAAATCAGTAACACTCTTAATTTTGCCTGTAACGACAGAGCCTTCCGGATGATTATTCTTTAAAGTTATCCAAGGATTCTCTGACAACAATTTGAGTGACATCAAGACTTTTTTGTGATCGTTATCAATTCCGATAACCTTACCCTCGACCATATCCCCTCTTTCAAGCTTTACTGAGGAGTTTTTAATCCAGGAAAGCTCTTCTTCAGGGATAAAACCGTCAACACCCGGCTCAAGCTCTACAACGTAACCTTTCTTCCTTCTGGTTACCACTCTCCCCTTTGCTTCACTGTCCACAGGGTATTTTTCTGCGACTTTATTCCATGGATCTTCTTTTAATTGTTTAAGCCCTAACTCTATTTTTTTATTCTCTTTGTCCACATTCAAAACGACTGTTTCAACCACATCATCTACTTCCAAATATTTAGAAGGGTGCTTAACTTTCCCCCAATCGATATTGTCTCTATGAAGAAAACCATCTACAGCACCAATGTTTATAAATACACCATACTCTTTGATTGTTTTTACCTTACCCTTAACTTTGTCTCCCTCTTTAATGGAATCAAACAACTCGTTCTTTTCCATTTCAGCAGCTTCAACAATATAAAGTTTGTGAGAAGCCAATATACTTTTGCTCTTTCTATCTACCTTTAAAATTTTGCAATTTAAAACTTTGCCGATATAACTTTTACTGTCTTTAATTTTATTCCTGACATCAATATGATTGGAAGGGATAAATACCGAAACTTCACCTACTTTTCCTGTAAACCCTTTGTCATTGAAGTTTTCAATCTTAACGGCGACAGGCTTATTTTTTTCAAACTTTTCAAGAATCTCATCAAAATCTCTCTGCTGATTCAATACTTTTCTTGAAAGTCTGACATAACCACCACCACCCTGGACACCTTCGACCAATGCCTCTATCTCATCGCCAACCTTGACCGTAAGTTCACCATTGTTTTCAAGTTCGCTTTTATCTATTACACCTTCTGATTTATATCCAATATTTACCAATATATCTGTTCCATTTATTGCAACCACCGACCCTTTTACAATACTCCCCTTAGACGGCGGATTGAGAGAATCCTCAAGCATAGACTCAAAGTCCTCAAATTTCATTTCATTGTTCATCCCATTGTTATCCTGCATGTTCAACCTCTTTTAAAAATTCTATAACCTCATCTATCAAAAATTTAGGAGTGCTTGCTCCAGCGGTTATGCCAATGTTTTCTACCCCTATAAGGTCGGATTTGTCAATCTCGTCCTTTGTCTCAATATGAAACACCTTGGGGCATATCTCTTTGCAAATTTCATAAAGTCTCGTGGTATTTCCACTATTTTTACCACCGATTACATACATTATATCTGAAATTAAAGCAACCTTTTTTGCAGCTTCCTGTCTCTGGTCAGTGGCATTGCATATCGTATTGACTATTTTCAGTTCATTACATTTCGATTTTAAGGCATTAACTACCACATCAAAATTGGCTTTATTCTGAGTAGTCTGCGCCACCACTCCAATTTTATCATGAAATTCAACATATTTTTCTACTTCCTCACTACTTTCCACCACTACAAACCCATTATTTGCATAGCTCACTATCCCTTTTACTTCCGGGTGGTCTTTTTCACCGAAAACAACCAAAAAGTAGCCGCTACTGCTGAGTATTGAGGCCTGTCTCTGAGCCCTTGTCACAAATGGACATGTCGCATCCACAACACTTATTTTATTGTCTTTTAATTTATCCATATGTTGTTTGGGAATACCGTGAGAGCGGATTACCACAACATCATCCTTTTCAACATCCTCAACACTTTTTTTAACATTTACGCCCTTTTCTTCAAGCTTTTTAACTAATTGAGGATTATGAATAATAGGCCCGAGTGTATATACTCGCCCCCCTTTGTCAGATGTCTCCTCCACTATCTTTATCGCCCTTTCTACTCCAAAGCAAAAGCCGGAATAATCAGCTACTATAATGTTCATTAAGCCAACACTCTCTCTAATATTTTATTTACGACTTCATCAATAGTCATACTGCTTGTATCTATTAAAATTGCATCATCTGCCTTTTTAAGCGGTGCCACTTCTCTATTCATATCTTCAAAATCCCTTTTTATTACACTCTGTAAAATCTCCTCAAAATTCACATCGATACCTTTAGCCGTTAACTCTTCAAATCGTCTTTTTGCCCTCTCGTTTGCATTGGCATCAAGATAAAATTTATATTCGGCATCAGGAATTACCACTGTGCCTATATCTCGCCCATCCATTATCACATCACTTTTCGAAGCAATTTCCTGCTGTTTTTTGGTTAAAATTTCCCTTACTTCCGTTATCTTTGAAGTCTCAGATACCTTTGCTGTAACCTCAGCACTCCGTATCTCATCAGTAACATCAAGCTCATGTAAATTAATCTTTAGGATTACCCTTTGACGTTCTCCGTCCTTTTTGAAAGATATATCACAATCTTTAAGTTTATCTACAAGTGCAGCCCCAATTAAACCGTATTTTACACTTAAATAAGCACAAGCCCTATACATTGCACCGGTATCGATGTAAATCAAGTTTAACTTTTCCGCTATAATTTTTGAAATGGTGCTTTTGCCGCTTCCGGCAGGTCCATCAACAGCAATTCTCAAGGGCATTTATCTCGCTCACACAAATTTCGTTAATAGTAATAACAACTTTTAAAATAGCTGCTATTTTATACTCAGGCTATCCACCTTGCTGATAAAATCTGGGAAGGATACATCAATTGCATCTATTTCGTCAATACTAAGTTGCCCAAATCTTTTTGACAAAAGGATATTTATCATAGCAATTCTATGGTCATCAAAGGATTTCAAGTTGGCCTTTTTATTTATTTCTTTCAAAGGATAAACTTTTAAGCCGTCATCAAACTCCTCTACTTCAGCCCCGATTTCCCTTAAATTATAAACCATTGCTTTTATTCTATCAGACTCCTTTACTCTCAGCTCTTCAGCCCCCCTAATTTCGACAGGGCTTTTAGCAAACAGACCTAAAGCGGAAATCATAGGAATTTCATCTATAATGTTGGCTACTATATCCCCTTCTATCTTTATCCCTTCATACTCTTGGTGTTGTATAAAAATATCGCCGAAAGGGTCACCTAAATGAGATTTTACAATAACTTCAAATTTAACCCCCATCCCTTTTAAAACATCAAGCATTCCACTTCTTGTAGGATTAAGACCAACATTTTTAATTAAAACTTCTGCGCCTTCATACATTAATGCAGCTCCAAGAAAAAAAGCCGCTGATGAAAAATCCCCCGGCACACTTATTGTACAAGGCTCTAACCTCTTTACAGGGTCTATTTCAATCCTCAATCCGTCAATTTTCAAGTCAACGCCATAAGATTTGAGCATAAGTTCGGTATGATTTCTCGTAACAGCCTGCTCTGTGTAAATAGTTTTGGAATCAGCCTGAAGTGCGGCTAAAATAATAGCACTTTTTACCTGAGCACTTTTTACCTTACCAACAATATCGTCACCTTTCAGTTTACTGGGGATAATCGTAAGAGGGAGAAATCTGTTATTTTCTCTTGCTACAATATATGCGCCGAGCTTACTAAGCGGCTCAATTACTCTGCCCATCGGCCTTTTCTTAAGAGAATTGTCTCCGGTAAGAACAAAGTATTTATTTTGGCCGGCAAAAAGTCCGGTTAAAAGCCGAGCAGTCGTGCCTGAGTTTTCGCAATTTATTATATCATTTGGCTCGATGAAGTTTCTACACCCTTCAGATTCTATAATAAAGCCATTATCTATTTCAATAAATTTTGCTCCAACCGCCTGCATTGCCGCTTTTGTGGCAAGTGTATCCCTTGACATAAGCGGATTCAACACTTTACTTTTCCCTTCTGCCATGGCCGACAAGATAAACGCTCTATGAGATATGGACTTATCAGAAGGAACAAATATTTCGCCTTTTAACGTTTCTACCTTTTCAAAACTTATCATAGCGCTTCCCTTAATCCTTTAACCTTTGAAATCATGCTCTTCATAAGGTCATAATCGTTAGAATTTATTGCTTTTTTCCACTTTGTAAGCTCTTCAATATATCTGTCAATCAGCCGTTGAAGATTATCACTGTTATCAAAAAATATATCTGACCACATTGTAGGATTACTTTTGGCAATCCTTGTAAAATCTCTAAAACCGCCACCAGTAAATCCAAATGCCAGAGAATCCTCATTTTCTACAAAATCTATGAGAGAAAAAGCTATTAAATGCGGAAAATGGCTAATAAGACCGAAGATTTTATCATGCCTGTTAACATCCATAACATTCACTTTCATACCAATTTGGCTGTGCAAACTTTTGAGTGCTTCCAATAATTCTTTATGCTCCGCGTCTATCAAAATATGGTAAGCATTTTTAAAAATTTCTACTTCAGAGTTTTCAAAACCTGATACCTCTTTCCCTGCAATAGGATGCCCACCAACAAACTTGAGGTTTAAAGCTTCTGCTTTCTCACAAATGCTTTTCTTAGTGCTGCAACCGTCAGTAATAAATGTAGTTACCTTTTTACCCCCAAGATATTCTAAAAATTTCAAAGCCGAATTAACAGGCAAACAAATATAAATAAGATCAAGTTCAAAATTTAAAAACTCATCTTCGTTATCGGTCAGCCCTTCAAAGATAAATGACTCAGCCGCACTGCCAAGACATTCAATACTTTTATCAAACCCGTAAACTTTAATCCCTTGTTCAACAAAAGCCTTTGCAAAGGAACCACCGATAAGACCAAGTCCGGCTATCCCAATTTTATTAAAAAAAATATTTTTCAAAATAATTTATTCCTCTATATGTTTTTCGACTGTAGCAGCGATAATTTTTATCCGTTTCATCAAAATATCAAACTCTTCCGGAGTAATTGACTGATCTCCGTCACTCATAGCCTCAGATGGTTTAGGGTGCACTTCAATCATAAGCCCGTCAGCTCCCGCTGCAATTGCCGCCTGTGCCATCGGTAAAATGCAATCCCTTCTACCTGTACCATGGCTTGGGTCAACTACAATTGGCAGATGGCTCATCCCCTTAATTACAGGTACCGCTGATAAGTCTAAAAGGTTTCTTGTTTCACTGTCAAAGCTTCTTATCCCTCTTTCACAAAGAATTATATTATAATTCCCTTCCGAAGCTATGTATTCAGCTGCCATCAGAAATTCTTTAATCGTAGCACAAATCCCTCTTTTGAGCATACAAGGGATATTGGATTTTCCCACCTCTTTCAATAACCTGAAATTTTGCATATTTCTTGCACCGATCTGAATTATATCGGTATATCTCCCAACCACATCAAGATCTCTTGGGTCCATAAGCTCTGTTATTACAAGCATGTTATATTCGTCTGCAGCTTCTCTCAAGTATCTTAATCCTTCCTCTCCAAGCCCCTGAAAAGCGTATGGTGAAGTCCTTGGTTTGAAAGCCCCGCCTCTTAAAATTCTCGCACCTGATGCATGCACTCGGGAAGCTACTTCAAACAGCATCTCTCTATTTTCCACAGAGCATGGCCCCGCCATTACAACACTGTGCTTACCGCCAATTTTAAACCCTTTAATATCAAGCACAGAATCTTCTTTTTTAAATTCACTGCTGACAAGTTTAAAAGGTTTAAATACAGGGACAACTTTTTCAACTCCGGGAAAAGAGCTTAATGGCTTATCCCTTAAGACCGATTCATCCCCTACAAGCCCTATAACAGTTTTGCCTTCATTCAAATATATATGCGTCTTAAATCCGTATGAATTAAGCTTTTCTACCAAAAAATCAACGTCAGCCTGACTTACACCGTTTTTCAAAACTATAATCATAGGTTATCTTCCTAATATTTTTTTCAATTTTTCTATAAAAAATTTATTTTCTTCTTCTGTGCCTATGGACACCCTTACATATTCCGCAAGCCCTGGCCCTAAAAATCTTACAATTACCCCCTCTTTCAACAAATCATCAAATATCTTCTTACCGTCTCCAACATTTACAAGGATAAAATTAGCCTGAGTAGGGATATACTTCAAGCCAAGATTTTCAAATTCTTTATAAAGATATGCCTTGCCTTCTCTATTGGTCTTTATGGACTTTCTAAGGAAATCATTATCGTCTAACGCTGCTTCGGCAGCAATCTGAGCAAGCATATTCACATTAAAAGGCTGCCTGACTCTATTTAGCATATCGATAGCTTCCCTATCGCCCACAGCATAGCCTACCCTAAAGGCAGCAAGGCCATAAGCTTTTGAAAATGTCCTCATTACTATTAGATTCTTATATTTTTTCATTAATTTAAGGGAATTAGGATAATCATTAGCATCTACATATTCTATATAAGCCTCATCAAGTGCTACAATGATATCTTGCCGAATACTCTCGATAAAATTGATAAGAGCATCTTCACTAAAGTATGTCCCCGTCGGGTTGTTCGGATTTGCCAAAAACACTATCCTTGTTTTATCGGTAATGCTTTTTTTAAGGCTTTCAAAATCGACTTCAAACCCTTCTTTCATTTTTACCCATTCACAACTACTACCGGCAGCCTGAGCAATTATTCCGTAAACAGAGAAAGATGGTGCATAAGATAATACGGTTTCATCACCCTTCACAAATGTCCTGATTAAAAGCTCAATAATTTCGTTTGAGCCGGTGCCGAAAATAAGCTCATCTTTTCTGACTGAAAGTTTATCTGCAAGCTTCTCTCTAAGGTAATAAGCATCCCCTAAAGGATATCTATTCATTTCATCCAAACTTTTTATAATTGCCTGCTTTGCTTTTTCAGGAATCCCAAGCGGATTTTCATTGGAAGCAAGTTTAACTGCCTTTTTAATACCAAGCTCTCTTTCAAGCTCTTTTATAGGCTTGCCCGGCTGATATGGCACTAAATCTGCAATATTTTTTCCTGCTAATTTTTTGTAATCTATCATTTTTCCCCCTTTGGATATGATCCTAATATTTTAAAGAATGATACCTCATTGCTAAATTTATCTATGGCATCTTTTATCTTTTTATCTTTATAATGTCCATCTATATCTACATAAAATACATATTCCCATGCCTTCATTTTAGAAGGTCGCGATTCTATTTTTGTCATATTTATCTCATTTTCAGAAAAAGACTTTAATGCAGAATAAAGGGAGCCAGCCCTGTGAGCTACAGAAAACACAAGGGATGTTTTGTCCTTTCCTGTCATTTCAGGTTCAAAATTCCCAATAATTAAAAACCTTGTATAATTGTTTGTAAAATCTTCTATATTTTTACTTACTATCTTTAAACCGTAAACAAGCTCGGACATTTCTGAAGCAATCGCGGCAGAAGTCTCATCTTTTGAAGCAATCTCCGCAGCCTTTGCAGTCGATTCTACCTCAATAATAGGTATACTTCCGGCTTCTCTTGAAAGCCACTTACGGCACTGAGCAATTGCATGAGGGTGAGAATATATCCTCTTCATATCTTGAAGTTTGCCTGTTTTGTTCATCAAATGATGACTAACTTCCAAAAATACCTCACCGCAAATTTTCAAATTTGAGCTCATAAACATGTCAAGGGTGTGATTGACAACACCTTCAAGAGAATTTTCAATAGGGATAATACCATAGTCACATCTTTTTTTCTCCACATCTTCAAATACTTCAGGAATACTTCTTGACGGTATTAGTTTTGCGGACAAGCCAAAGTGCTTTATCCCCGCAAGGTGGGTAAAAGTACCTTCTGGCCCGAGGTATGCAATTTTTTGCACCTCTTCAAGGGAAAGTGAAGCAGAAATAATCTCCCTAAATACACTTTTTAAAGACTCATTTGGAAAAGGTCCTGGGTTAATCGCTTTCAACCTTTCATAAATGGCCTTCTCCCTTGAAGGCACATAAAGGGGCTTATTTTGAGACTGTTTGATTTTACCTATTTCAATAACACAGTGAGCCCTTTCGTTTAACAACTTAAGTATCTTTTCGTCAATATTGTCAATCTGTTGTCTTAACTCATCAATATTTTTCATATAATTTTCCCATTGCTTTTTTAGAAAAATACCAAAATGTTAAAAAATATTCAACTTTTTTTAGTCTGACACTAAAAAACAGATGATTAAAGACTAATCAAATTTAAAACACTCTTTTATAAAATTTTAAAAATATATATTACTATATAGCAGCAAAAAATTTAACAATACTTAACAGGCAATTATAAAAATTTTTAAAATAAAAATGTTATTTGTTTGCTATAATTTAATTTATTATTGACTAAAAGAAATAAATAAATATCTTAGAACTCAAGATTTAGGACATCCTCCCAATAGTAATAGATTAACTCCCCCAAACTTGCCCCTTTTCAAGGGGCATTTTATTTATCCTAAACTTTGAAAAATTTATTTAGACAGGGCTTCTACAATATCGTTTACAGTTACATCCAAAGGTATTTCAATCAATTTATCCCGACTGTGCTCACCCATCAATATGTTGACGGCACTCTTCTTCAAGTTAAGTTTTTTAGAAATAAATTTTATTAATTCTTTATTGGCGGCACCGTCTACCGGAGGGGCACTCAACTTGATTTTTATGATATCTGAATCGTAAAATCCCACACACTCAGTCTTTTTTGCAGAAGGCTGTATATGAAGCTTAATTCTCATCAGGATACGTGACAATACCGGAGTCTTTGTAGTAAGCACTGTTTAATAAAAGCGACTCCAAAGAGCCTTTTATTTTAACATCAGAAATTAATACCCCTTCATTCACAAAAAACTCCCCCTCATTTAAATTTAACAGCACATATAGGGATTCATATGGGTCATACTCCTGATAAACGGCATTTATTATATTCCCATCACTAATCATTATCTGTCCCGAATCGTTATTGGTAAGTATTTCAATAGTTAAATCTTTTTTCATCCCACACAAAAACTGCACTAACTCATGGATATCAATATTACTGACATCACCGGAGAAATTATTATCACTTAAAATATTTTCACTCTCACCAAGTATACTTTTATATACGTTGACAAAATTTTCTATCCTTTTATAGAATATTTTTGCCAAATCCACAAATTCAAGTCCGTATCTGTTATTATCCCTTATATTTTTAATTTTTGACTTTACATTCTCTATTTTCTTGCCGTTAGGTAAAGTAAAACTGATTATTATGGCATCATTCATATCAAGGGGATAACTTGTCTCAAGCAACGTACCATTCACACTTAAATCGTGTAAAACACCCGGGAATGTTTTAATGTTTTTGTAATTTACACTGCAAGCTATATTTACTGGGACACGTTTACTGCCGCGCAAAGAGTACTCCGTATAATCCTGAGGATAACTGATTAAAATTAACGATGAGTTTGGCTCTATACCTTTTATCAAGCCTGTTTCAAACTCAATAAGTTTGTCCTGAAAAAGATATCTTGCAGTAACTCTTTCATAATACTCAAATAGCTTCAAGATTTCACGTCTTGACTCAACTATAATGTACTGCCCCAAGCTCCAGCCTATAATATTTGTACCGTAAAATCTTTTTTTATCTTCCACTAAAATAAGTTCCGTACCTACAGCAAACTGCCTGAAGATATTCCCCTTTACAAACTCACTCGACCTTTTCCTCAAATAAAGCTTAAGGGTCTTATAAAGCCCGTTTATATCCTCCAACATCTTGCTCATAGTCTTTTCCATCTGAACGATGAAATAAGGATCATCAACCATAGGCTCTACTTCCTGAGCGGTCGGCTTTACTTCTTGTTCACTTTCCAAAAGTGATTTTTCTTCTATAAATTGCTCAAAAAAATCTGCGATATCGTTCTTTGGGACAGTATTTTTTGCTATAACATCTGCATAATACCGAAAAAACCTTGTAGTTTGAGAGTTAGGATAAAGTTGAACAATCGGAATCTGTCTATTAACCGACTCAGTAAAATTTTCATCATCAGGAAGCGGTCCCAAAAGATTGACCTTTATATCCAAAAACTTTTCAACAGTCTCCTTAAACTTATCAAATACATTATGTGTCTGCACTTTAGATTTGGCTTTATTCACCAGCACATCTATATTTTTATTTATATTCTTACTTTTTAATACTTTTAACATCCCATAAGCATCTTTAATAGAAGTAACTTCCGGGACAATTATCAAAATCACAGTATCAGCAAGCTTTATAAAACTAACAACTTCATCAGATACACCAGCGCCCGTATCGATAATAAGAAAATCTGCCCTTTCTTTAAGCTTTGCTATTTCACCGAGGATTTTACTTTTATTTTTACTGCTGAGGTTAGCTAATTTTGACACACCTTTCCCCGCAGGGATAATGGAAAAGTTTGGCAGTTCCTTTTTTTTCAACAATATATCTTCAATGGTAACATCTTCATCCAGTAGGTTTTCAATGGTTTTTCCAGGGACTTCGCCGAATAAAAGGTCTGCATTTCCAAGGGCTAAATCGGCATCCAACAAAAATGTATTATATCCATCTTTGGCAAGGCAAACACTAAGATTTATACAAAAATTGCTTTTTCCAACCCCTCCCTTACCGCTTGTAACAGCTAATACTTTACAATTTTTACTTTTCATAATAGAATTATAGCCTATTTTTACCAATGTTGTAAATATTTTTTAAAAAGGGTGCAGATATGCGCGTTGGGATAATTGGAGCAACCGGATACACAGGGTTTGAATTAATCAAAATATTGGCAAGACATTCGTCCGCAAAGATTTCAGCAGTTACGAGCGATAGCTCGGCAGGCAACAAAATAAGTGATTTGTATCCGTATCTTACGAAAATTTGTGATTTGACTCTTCAGTCAAATGATTATGATGACTTATCAGATAACGTAGATGTGGTATTTTTATGTTTGCCACATGGTGCTTCACAAGACGCCGCCAGTTTTTTTTACAAAAAAGGGAAATTGGTAATAGATTTAAGTGCCGATTTTAGGATAAAAGATAAAGACTTATATGAAAAAACTTATAGCACACCTCATAAGGCTACCGATATTCTTGAGCAAAGCGTTTACGGGATACCTGAATTATTTTATAATGAGATAAAACAAGCACGGCTAATTGCAAACCCGGGATGCTATCCAACATCTGTAATTGTCCCTCTGTTTCCATTACTCAAAGAGAAGGTTGTTGACAATAATTTTATCATTGCAGATTCAAAATCAGGGGTGAGCGGTGCTGGGAAAAACCCGAGTGCAAAGACACACTTTTGTGAAGTAAATGAAGATTTTAAGCCTTACGGAATTTTTTCCCACAGACACAACCCTGAAATAGATTTTATCCTTTCCAAAGCACTAAATAACACACATATCACATTCACACCACACTTACTCCCCATTAACAGAGGGATAGAAAGTACTATCTATCTTAAAAAAACAAGTAACATAAATTTAAAAACCATCCTTGAAGATTACTATAAAAACTCTATATTTGTAAGGGTAAGAAAGGACGATTCAATCCCAACTATAAAAGATGTATCCGGGACAAACTTCGTTGATATAAACATTTTTGAAGATGGAAATAGTGTTATTATAGTAAGCTGTATTGACAATCTTATTAAAGGTGCAAGCGGCCAGGCGGTGCAAAATATGAATATAGCTGCCGGCTTTGATGAAAAGGACGGACTTTTATGAAAACTCACTTTAATGAAATTAAAAATGGTGGAGTCTGCACACCCATTGGTTTCAGCTCTGCAGGCATTTCTGCTGACATTAAAGGAAAAAAGAGCACTAAAAAAGATTTAGGATTACTAATGAGCGAGTCTCCATGTGTTGTTGCCGCAACTTTTACTGAAAATAAAGTAAAAGCTGCTCCGGTAATTGTCTGTAAAAACTTGATTTTAGAAAACAATGAATTTAAAGGGATAATCGTAAATAGCGGTAACGCAAATGCCTGCACAGGTAAACAAGGTATAGAAAATACGCTAAACATAATTAAACATTATGAAAACAAATTAAACTTATCCCCTCATTCTCTTTTAATGGCTTCAACCGGGGTCATAGGGAATCAACTGCCTGTTAGTAAATTTATTGACAAATCGGATGAACTAATAGCAAACATTGAAGATTACCACGAAAACTTCAATGAAGCCATCATGACCACAGACTCTTTTGCTAAAAGTATTGCTGTCCTTGTAGAAACTAAAAACGGAGCTTACGTAATAGGCGGTGCTGCCAAAGGTGCCGGCATGATATCTCCATCTATGGCTACTATGCTGGCATTTATTACTACCGATGCCTTAATCGACAAAAATACTTTATCAAAAACATTGGACTGTGCAGTAAAAAACAGCTTTAACAAAATCACCGTAGATGGAGACATGAGCACAAATGACTCTGTCTATGTTTTTGCCAATGGGCTCAGCGGGATAGCGATTAGTTCCGCAGAAGACATAAAAAAATTTGAAGAAGCTCTGACATTTGTATGTTTGAGTCTTGCAAAAATGATTGTAAAAGACGGTGAAGGAGCGACTAAGCTTGTTGAGATAGAAATAAAAAATGCTACCACTGAGGAAGATGCTAAAAAATGTGCATTTAAAATTGCCAACTCCCCCCTCGTTAAGACTATGTTTTTCGGTGCAGACCCAAACTGGGGACGCCTTTTGGCATCAGTGGGGGCATCGTTAATAGAGATTGACCCGGATAATATCGATATATATTTCAACGAACTGCACTATGTGTCAAAATCAACAATTATTGATGTTAACCTTGAAAATAAAGCTCACGAAATTATGAAAAACAGTGAGTACAAGATAACAATCGACTTAAATGTGGGAAAAAAATCTTTTAGTGTCTACACTTGCGACTTGACATATGAATATGTAAAAATTAATACTGACTACAGGACATAACAGATGAAATTTGTAGATAAAATCTTTTTTTACGGACAGTTAAAATCTGACGGTATTTTCTTCCCTATGTATAAAAGGTATGTTTTAAACATCGAAAAAGGTTATACATATGGGACACTTTATAAATACAAGAACAGACCTGTTTATATCCCTCGAGGGGACAATAAGATTTATGGAGAAATCTTAACTTTTTTCAACACAAAGACTGTTTTTAAACTTCTTGATAATGTTGAATATTATCTAAAAAGAATCTTAGGAAAATGTTATAGAGTCTCTGATAACTCGTGTATTTCATCCTACATTTACATAATAGAAGATTTTGAAGAAAGTGAATTATCGGAAATTGCTACCGGTATTTGGTTAAATAAAAAATAGTTAATAAAGGAGTCTTTAAATATGGATTTTGAAGCGGTTATCGGTTTGGAAGTTCACGTTCAGCTTGCAACTGACTCAAAAATATTTTGCGGTTGCTCTACAAAGTTTGGCTCACAGCCAAACTCAAATGTTTGCCCCGTGTGCCTTGGAATGCCGGGAGTGCTCCCCGTTTTGAACAAAAAAGTAGTCGAGTTCACCACAAAAGCGGGACTTGCCTTAAATTGTAAAATAAATAAAAAAAACATCTTCGCTAGAAAAAATTACTTTTACCCAGATTTACCAAAAGGCTATCAGATATCTCAATACGAGCTGCCTATATGTGAACATGGATATATTGATATAAACATTAACGGTCAGGAAAAAAGGATAGGCATAACAAGGATACATATGGAAGAGGATGCGGGTAAATCTATACACGGCGAAAATCTTGGAGACTCCTCTTCAAGCTTTATAGATTTGAATAGGACAGGCGTGCCTCTTATGGAAATTGTCAGCGAGCCAGACATGAGGAGCGGAGAGGAGGCTAAAGAGTATTTACAAAAACTCAAATCTATACTCGAATATGTAGAAGTCTCAGACTGCAACATGGAAGAAGGCTCATTAAGGTGTGATGCCAATATTTCCGTGCGCCCGGTTGGTCAAAAAGAGTTTGGCACAAAAACGGAAATAAAAAATATGAATTCATTTAAAAATGTTCAAAAAGCTATCGAATATGAAATAAAAAGGCAAATCAAGGTAATAAAAGAAGGGGGCAAGATAGTCCAGGAAACAAGGCTGTGGGACCCGGACAAAAATGTCACAATTTCAATGAGGAGCAAAGAAGAAGCTCATGATTACAGATATTTCCCGGACCCTGATTTGGTCCCATTAGTGCTTGATGATGAATTTATAGAAAATATAAGAAAAACCCTCCCTGTTTTACCTGACGAATTAAAAGGAAAATTTATCAAAGAGTACGGCCTACCGGAATATGATGCTTCCGTATTAACCAGTGTAAAATCTTATGCAACATACTTTGAAAAAACAGTTAACATTGTAAATAGTCCTAAAAAAGTGTCCAATTGGATAATGTCTGAATTGTTGAGAGTAGTAAACGATAAAGGTTGCGATATTTTTGATGCAGGATTATCACCGGAATACCTCGCAGAAATCATAAAACTAATTGATGATGGCAAAATAAGCGGTAAAATTGCAAAAGATGTCTTTGAAGAAGTAATTGAAACTGGCAAAAAGCCTTCGGTTATTATTGAAGAAAAAGGGCTTGTCCAAATATCAGATGACAGCGAGCTTGAATCAATAATAAGCAAAATTATTGAAAACTCTCCAAAAGAAGCCGAACGTTTTAAAAATGGCGAACAAAAACTGATGGGATTTTTTGTTGGGCAAGTGATGAAAGAAACCAAAGGGAAAGCCAATCCAAAACTGGTCAATGAAATTATAAATAAACTATTATCTTAAGCATTAAGGGGGAGTTATGTTAAACAAAATAGACCATATTGGAGTCGCTGTAAGAAATCTTGAGAATTCTCTTGCATTCTATGAAAGCATGGGGGCTAAACCATACCATTTTGAAGAGGTTGCAAGTCAAAAAGTAAAAGTGGCTTTCATAAAGATTGGTGAAAGTAATATCGAATTGTTGGAGCCGACTTCAGAAGACAGCCCTATATTTAAATATATGGAAAAAAAGGGTGAAGGGATTCACCATATCTGCTATGATGTTCAAGATTTAAATAGCGCACTTGAAATATTAAAGAAGAATGGATTTCAATTAATCAATGAGGCTCCGCAAAAAGGTGCCCATCACAAATTGGTGGCTTTCGTTCACCCTAAGTCGACCAATGGAGTATTAACCGAGCTTTCAATGGATGAGAAATAGTAATATGAAAATATTGCTGCATCAGTGCTGCGGGCCCTGTTCTATTTACCCAATTGAAATACTGCTTGAAAACAATTTCGAAGTAACAACTTATTTTTATAACCCCAATATCCACCCTATGCACGAATTTTACAAACGTCTAAACGGAGCAATAGATGTTTCCAAATATTACAATTTAAAATGCTTGGTATCAAATGATTACGGTTTAGCAGCATTTTTAAATACCGACTTTTTAGACAGCAGCATAAGATGCTCATTCTGTTACGATATGAGAATCAAAAACGTTGCAAAATATGCCGCAGAAAAAGGTTATGACTGTTTTTCATCTTCTCTTCTGTATAGCAAATATCAAAATCATGAAGAAATAATTAATATTTGTGAAAAATATTCGAAAGAGTACGGTGTAAATTTTTACTACTACGATTTCAGAGAAGGTTGGAAAACAGGGATTGAAAAATCCAAAAGCATGGAAATTTACAGACAACAATATTGTGGCTGCATATTCAGTGAGACTGACAGGTATGATAAACAATTAAGTAATCAATTAATTAAAAGAATTGAATCTGACAACTCTGTGGAGGCGGTATGAACCCAGGTATAGGACGGATGCTAATTCTTTTGGGAATAATCTTTATAATTGCAGGGTTTATTTTTATTACGGGAGAAAAAATAGGACTTGGAAGATTATTCGGGGATATTTATTATAAAAAAGGGAATTTCAGTTTCTATTTCCCCATTACAACATCAATAATTATAAGTATTATATTGACTATTTTGCTAAATATCTTTTTCAGAAAATAAAAAATCCGCCCCAATGAGGCGGATATATCTTTTAATCAGTTTAAAGCCTCAGTTTCAATTACGCTTTTGAAACGTTAGCTGCTTGTGGTCCCTTTGGTCCTTCTACTACTTCAAATGTAACCTTATCACCCTCTTTTAAAGACTTGAAGCCTTCACCTGTGATAGCTGAGTAATGTACGAATACATCCTCTCCAGTTGAACTAGTGATGAAACCATAGCCTTTTGAATCGTTGAACCACTTAACGGTACCTGTGTTACTCATGTTAATTCACCTCATATTTTTACTGAAGCAATGCTTCGTTTATAAATTATCACTATTACAAAAATATGTCAAACAATATTGGAATAAAATACCATTATAAATTGTTTTTTATTAACCGTTTTTAACGTAATAAATTCTTCAACATTGATTTTAAGAAGAATAGGTTATAAAATATATCAGTTAGCAGGAGGTTAATATGAAAATTTCATTCGTAGGTTTTGGAAAGCTTGGCTCTGCAATAGCTGCCAATCTAAGCAATTACTATGATATTGTAGGTTTTAACAGAACTTTTGAAAAAATAAAAAATGTAAAGTTCAAAACACGCAATCTTGAAGATATTGTAAAAAACGATATTATTATCCTCAACCTATCCGACAGCACAGTGGTAGAGGAAATCCTCTTTGGACAAATGGGGCTCATAAATTTTGGTTTAAAAGGAAAAATCATAATAGATACCACCACTAATCATTTTGAAAAAGTTTTGGATTTTCATAAAAAACTTTCAGAGTTAGACTCAAATTATGTTGAAGCACCTGTTATAGGCAGTGTAATTCCGGCACTAAATGGTCAGCTCACGGTTCTTGCCTCGTGCAAAGCTGACACTTTCAATAAGACAAAAAATATTTTGGAATATATAGGTAAAAAAGTTATTCACTTTACCGAAAATGGTCTGGCAACTAAGCTAAAGTTAATAAATAATCTTGTAATGTCAAATATTATGTTTGCAATTTCCGAAGCACTTGCTTTTGGTGAAAAAATTGGTCTGAATAAAAGTAATATCATAGATGTCTTAGAAAATGGCGCAGGCAACTCATTGATACTTAATGCTAAAAAAGAAAAGCTTTTAACGGAAAATTTCAACCCTCATTTTGACTTAAAAACACTTCTAAAAGATTTAAATTATGCGGATGAAATGTTTGAAAGTTACAATCTGCCCGTGTTAAGCAATTGTACTAAGAATATTTACAGTATAGCTTCAAATATGGGGTATTCTGAAAAAGACTTCAGCTCGATTTATATGTTTCTCAAAAATATAAAGGGCGACTAATAGTCGCCCCTATTTACTTTATTTTCCTGCCATTATAGCTTCTAAGTCTTCATCCACTGAGCCAATAGGCTTAATATCGAAATTTTCTACCAATACTTTTGCCACATTTGGTGATAAAAATGCAGGAAGAACCGGTCCAAGCCTAATACCTTTGACACCTAAATAAAGGAGTGCCAAAAGGACGCAAACTGCTTTTTGTTCATACCATGCAATATCATAAGATATTGGCAGATCATTTATATCGTCAAGCCCTAACGCTTCTTTCAATTTCAAAGCAATATAGGCTAACGAATATGAGTCGTTACACTGGCCTGCATCAAGTACTCTTGGAATACCTCCGATATCCCCTAAGTCAAGCATGTTGTATCTGTATTTTGCACAACCGGCAGTCAAAATTACAGCCTCTTTAGGAAGCTTTTTAGCAAGCTCTGTGTAGTATTCTCTTTCTTTTAATCTTCCATCACAACCTGCCATTACTACAAATCTTTTTATTGCGCCACTCTGAACGGCCTCAATAACTTTATCAGCAAGGCTTAATACCTGGTCATGTGCAAAACCGATAACTATTTTTTTCCCTTCAACAGGAGTAAGTCCGCCCAAATCTTTAGCCATTTTAATCATTGCGGAAAAGTCTTTCATTTTACCTTCCGGCGCATTAGGAATATGTTTTATACCAGGCCAGCCGACAAGCCCTGTTGTAAATATTCTATCCTTGTATTCATCCTTTGGCGGGACAATACAGTTAGTAGTAAAAAGGATAGGTCCATTGAAAAGCGGGAATTCTTTGGTCTGATTAAACCAAGCTGTTCCAAAATTACCGGCCAAATGCTTGTATTTTTTAAACTCTGGATATGCGTGAGCCGGAAGCATTTCACCGTGTGTATACACCTTTACGCCTGTGCCTTCGGTCTGAATCAAAAGCTCTTCCAAATCCAAAAGGTCGTGGCCACTCACAAGTATACCCGGACCTTCATATAATCCAGTATACACTTCTGTAATTTCAGGTTTGCCATATTTAGTGGTATTTGCTTCGTCAAGAAGTGCCATAGTCTTAACGGCTATCTCTCCGGTTTGAAGGGTAAGTGCTACCAACTCATCAACAGTTATATCTTTTCTCAAAGTCTCAACAAGTGCCTTTTCAGTGAATTCAGTAATCTCGCTATTCTTATACTTTAAGACATATGCGTGATCAGCATAAGCTGCTACACCTTTAAGCCCGTAAATAATAAGCTCTTTTAGTGATCTAATGTCTTCATTAGCTTCAGACATAACTCCCACTGCTGTGCCTTTAGCAAGAAAATCTTCCTTAGTCTGACTTGATTTCCAAGTAACCGCATCGGGTGCGTTATTTAATTCTCCAACTTTTTCAGCCAATTCATCTCTCAACTTTAAAGCCTTTTTGTTATACTCAACAAATCTCTCAGGGTCAAAATTCACGTTTGTAATTGTAGAAAAAAGCCCTTCCAATACAAATAAATCCGCCTCTTCTGTATTAATACCTTTTTCTCTGGCTTTGATTGCCACATATGATAGACCTTTTAGGGTATAAACCAAACAATCTTGCAGGGTAGCTACTTCGTCATTTTTACCACATACCCCTTTAATATTACATCCTACACCTTTTGACGCTTCTGAACATTGATAACAAAACATACTCATGTTTTCCTCCTTCTGCTTTTGTTAATCATACTATATCACTTAAAATGACTATTAACTTGATTTAAGTCAAAAATACTCTTTTTATTTTTTCAACTTGCATGATTTTTTATTTTGTATATAAGATTGTCATGTCTTCTTATGGTTCGTTTATAAATGGCTTTACTCTCGGATTTTCCTTAATATTGGCTATTGGAGCTCAAAACGCCTTCGTTTTAAAGCAAGGAATCAAAAATAATCATATTTTTTTAATATGCATTATCTGTGCATTGTCAGATGCCTTTCTTATATTTGTTGGTGTTTCAGGGCTTGGCTTTATAATAAAAAAATTCCCTGTCCTATTGGCAATTACCAAATACTTTGGAGTTATTTTTTTAGTATACTACGGTATATTAAACTTATACTCTGCTTTAACAAAAGCTCATGCACTGGAGATAACCAATCAGGACCACCATAATATAATAAACATTGTTATGTTAACTTTAGGTTTTACTTGGCTTAACCCACATGTTTACTTGGATACGGTATTACTATTAGGCTCTATTTCTGCGCAATATGGCCACTTCAGATACTTTTTTGCCATTGGTGCGATATGCGCTTCTTTTGTATTTTTCTTCTCCTTAGGTTATGGTGCCAGACTTTTTGCTCCTATTTTTCAAAAGCAAATCTCATGGAAAATACTTGAGGGAGTTATCGGTATTACAATGTTAATTATCGCCTTAAAAATCTATTTAATACCACTTAATACCATATGATTAAAACAGTTACTTGACTTTTTTATTTGTTAGAAATAGCATAACTATCATTGATATGGGGGTAGTTTATGAAAATAAACTTTAAACTAAAAGATAACTCAGAAAGACTGCAGTCTCAGCTTGCTCCAAAAGAAAAATTACCATTTGGGAAACTTCGTACTGACCATATGTTTGTTGCAGATTATATTGATAACGAATGGAAAAATGCTCAGGTTGTGCCATATTCTGATTTTAATATTGCGCCCGGAGCCATAGTCCTTCATTATGCTCAATCAATTTTTGAAGGGGCTAAGGCTTTCATGCACCCTGATAGGGAAATTTATACATTTAGGATTGACAAAAATGCTGAAAGATTAAATATTTCTGCTGATTGTCTTTGTATGCCGAATATCCCTGTTGATTTTCAGATTGAGGCCATACATACCTTAATTGATGTCGATAGGCTATGGTTCCCTTTGCAAGAAGGCGCTTCGCTATACATTAGGCCGTTTATGTTTTCAATTGATGACTCATTAGGTGTCCATCCGGGGTCAAAATATAAATTTGCCGTTATTCTTTCTCCAAGTGGTCCTTACTACCCCGACGGATTTTCAAAGCCTATCAAGCTGTTAATTACTAAAAAGTTTCACAGGGCCACTCCAGGCGGTACAGGATATGC
Source organism: Deferribacteraceae bacterium V6Fe1 (assembly GCA_022813675.1). Taxonomy (GTDB): domain Bacteria; phylum Chrysiogenota; class Deferribacteres; order Deferribacterales; family Deferrivibrionaceae; genus Deferrivibrio; species Deferrivibrio metallireducens. Next base: position 238,124 of record CP063375.1, read on the forward strand.
AAAAGCTTCTGGTAATTACGCCGCTTCTCTCAGAGCTGGTGAGTTTGCAAAAAAATTCGGTGCCAATCAGGTATTATACCTTGATACTACAAACACATACATTGAAGAAGCGGGGGCTATGAACCACTACCACATAACTTCCGACGGCACTATTGTTATTCCTGAATTCACAGATACTATCTTAAAATCAATAACATCCCAATCAATTATTGAGCTTGCCGGTGAGCTTAATTTGAATGTTATTCAAAAAAGAATTAAAATTGATGATTTTATTAATGATGTAAAGTCTGGTAAAATTGTTGAAGCCGGTGGTTTTGGGACGGCTGCTGTTATTTCCCCTGTGGGTGAATATGTTTTTGAAGACGGTACATCTTTAACCGTCGGAAACGGACAGATTGGGCCTATTTCTAAAAAGATTTACGAATACTACACTGGTCTGCAATATGGAAGAATCAAAGATACAAAAGGATGGTTAAGAAAAGTTGAAAAGAAGCATGCCTAATCAGGCATGCTCTTCTTTTAAAGGCCTGTTCATCAAATCCAACAGCGATTGCTTAGGATTTTTATTGTTGTAAAGTATTTCGTATATTTCGTTTGATATCGGCATCTCTATATTCAGCTTTTCGGAAAGATTTTTTACTGCTTTTGCTGTAAAAACCCCTTCAGCCACCATTTTCATATTTTTTAATATTTCTTCGAGTGTATACCCCTCTGCAATTTTAAGTCCGACATTTCTGTTTCTGCTCAAATCGCCTGTACATGTTAAGACCAAATCCCCCATTCCGCTTAGACCCATAAAAGTTTCTTTTTTTCCTCCAAGTCGTATACCAAGCCTTGTTATTTCAGCAAGACCACGTGTGATAATCCCTGCCCTTGCATTGTGGCCAAGTTGTAGGCCATCACAAATACCTGTAGCAATTGCTATGACATTTTTTATAGCTCCTCCGACCTCTACACCTACTACGTCATCACTTGTATATGCTCTGAAATAAGTATTGGACAATATCTCCTGCCACCTTTTTGCTTCTATCTCATTACTTGAGGCAATACTAACTGCGGTCGGCTTTCTTTCGCACACCTCTTTGGCAAATGATGGACCTGATAAAATTGAAAGATTTGCACTTATCACGTCTGAAATTATTTCAATTATCAGCTCCCCGGTATTTATTTCTATCCCTTTTGTAGCTACTATTATCGATTTTCCGGCCAATAAACTGCTTATTTTCTTTAGCGTCTCTCTTGTAAATTGTGTAGGCACAGCCCATAATATTTTTTCATATCCGCCTTGAAAATTTTTAAGCAAATCGGCCCTGAGCTTTTTGTCAAGTTTTACCCCTCCTAAAAATAGTGGGTTTTGATTTTTATCATTTATCCCTTTTACAACTTCAGGCTCTAATGCATATATTGTTACTTCATAATTATTTTCTGCCATAAGATTGCCAAGCGCGGTGCCCCAGCTTCCGCCGCCAATGACTGCTATTTTTCCTTGCATTTTATACCTCCGATGGTAAAATGTATTATCTTGGTGCAAAGGGGGTTTTATGCCGAAAATTAATATATACGATTATGACAAAATACACAACATCAATGAAAAAAGGGTTTGGGAACTTTTGATTCAGCTTATTGAAAATGATGACTCCATATGCACTTGTAGGGATTGTATACTTGATATTGTTGCCATAACGTTGAACAATATTCCTCCTCACTATCAGGTCAATGAAGATGATTTTTCTGAGGCTTATAAAAAAATTAGTGACGAAGGTATACTTTCAGAGCTCTTGAATGCATCTGAAATTGTTAAAAAACATCCTCACCACTTATAAAAAAAGCAGGCCTAATAGCCTGCTTTTTTAATTCTCACTGAGAACTATATCTTCATACATCTTTTGTATCGTATTTCTGTGCAACGACTCCTCAATGGCAAGTCGATTAAATACTTCCTCAGCAGGTGTCCCGCTGTATTTCTCAGCGAGCTTTTCATAAAATACCCTTGAATTATCCTCATGCTTCATAGCTATTCTGAGGACATCCTGTACTGACATATCCTCAGTAATAACCTTCGGAAGTACAAGGTTAGTAATGCCAAGGTCAGTATAATAATATTTAGTATCAAGCCCTACACTATCAATCTTACCGGTATCTATCATATCCTGGATAAGATTTTTATGCTTGACCTCTTCTTCAGCAAGCTCTTTTATTATAGTTTTAGCACCCAAATCACTTACGTAGTCATTAAGCTTCATATAAAATTCGTAAGCCAATTCTTCTTTTCTTTTTGCATCTTCCAATGCTTCTTTAATTGTTATCTCCATACCTCACCTTATACTAACATCATTTTTACTATATTTATGAAAAATGATGGAAATACACCAATTAAAAGGACAAATACAACTGCGATAAAAGTAGCAATTGAACTTGCAGGCTTCATTTCAAGTGTAGCATCATATTCAGCCTCTTTAAAGTACATGTAAATTGTTACTCTCATGTAGTAGTAGCAAGCAATCGCACTATTTACAACACCCACTATAGCAAGCCATACAAGACCGCTTTTGATAGCAGCAGAGAAGATGTAAAATTTACCGATAAATCCGGCAAGAGGCGGAATACCTGCAAGTGAAAACATAAATATCAACATTGCAAGTGATGCCAACGGGTGCTTTTTAGAAAGTCCTGCAAAGCTTTCGAGTCTTTCATCATCAATTATTCCTTTATTTTTAAGCTGTCCAAGTATCGTAAAAGCACCAATATTCATAAAACCATAAATAATCATATAAAGGGCAATCGCTTTATATCCTAAATCATTTGCAGCAACAAGGCCAATTAGCATATAACCTGCATGAGAGATAGCTGAGTAAGCAAGCATTCTTTTAACATTGTTTTGTGCTATTGCCACAAGGTTACCATAGGTCATTGTGAGAACTGCCAAAATTGAGAAAAATAACTGCCACTGAACACTTGCTGGCTCAAGAGCAATCATTACAAATCTTATGAGAGCACCGAATGCAGCAGCCTTTGGCGCAACAGTCATAAACCCAGTAACAGGTGTTGGTGCCCCTGAATATACATCCGGAGCCCACATATGAAATGGCACTGCAGAAATTTTAAATGCAAACCCTGCAAGCATCATCACAAGACCAAGTTTGATATTTAAATTTTCTACACCGTTTGTTCTCAGCATTTCAGCAATAACTGAATATTTTGTGCTCCCGGCATAACCATATACATATGTCAGGCCATATAGCAATATACCTGATGAAAAAGCACCGATTATAAAATATTTGATCCCTGCTTCATTTGACCTTTTATCTTTTTTATTAAAGCCGGCCATTATGTACATTGCAATAGCCATTGTCTCAAGACCAAGATACAATACGGAAAGGTCGGTTGCACTAACCATGAACATCATACCAATGATACTAAAATACAAAATTGTATAATATTCACCTTTATTTATACCGTTTGCTCTCAAATAGTCTACAGAGCCAAGTGTAGTCAAAATATAAGCAATTGCAAATACTATGAAAAAGGCATAAGCATATGAGTCCCATACCAACATTTGACCAAAACCAACTATCTTAAACCCTCCAACAGGAACAGATGCAAGCAGCGTAAGGAGGATAAAAGCAATCCCAAAATATCCCACTCCGGATTTTTTCTCGTCTTTAGTCATTACGTCAATGACTATCAGCATTAATCCGAAAATGGTCATCAATATTTCTGGTAAAATTGAAACTATACTCTGACCCATCTTATCTCCTCCCTTAATTCATCGCTACTTTGATATTTTGAATCTGCTCTACCAAATGTTTTACGCTTTCATGCATGTAAGACGTAAAAGTCTCAGGGTATATACCTGTCCAAAATACCAAAATTATCAGAGGCATAATATAAATTACTTCTCTTATATTCATATCTGTCAAATGGTGCAAACCGGTGTTGTATGATTGGAAGAATACTCTTTGATACATCCACAGCATATACACTGCAGCGAAAATAACCCCAGATGCAGCGATGATCGCCATGTTTGAAAATGCCTTAAAGCTTCCTACCAACACTAAAAATTCACCGATAAATCCGCCCATACTTGGCAAACCTATTGAACCCATTGTAAATATCAAGAATATAGTCGCATATACTGGAACCTTTGATGCAATTCCGCCATAATCTGCAATCATTCTGGTGTGAGTTCTTTCATATATCAAACCGATAAGCAAGAAGAGGGCACCGGTAATAATACCGTGATTAAACATTTGCAAAATACCACCTTCTATACCTGATTGGTTAAATGCATAAATTCCAAGTGTTACAAAACCCATGTGGCTAACTGAAGAGTAAGCAACAAGTTTTTTTATGTCTTCCTGTACCATAGCTACAAGTGCACCATATATGATTGCAATTACTGAAAGCACAGCGACATATGGCATGAAGTTAATAGATGCCATTGGTGTAATAGGCAAACAGAATCTTAAAAATCCGTAAGTACCCATTTTAAGAAGTACACCGGCAAGTATTACAGACCCTGCAGTTGGTGCCTCAACGTGAGCATCAGGTAACCATGTGTGCACCGGAAACATTGGTACCTTAATGGCAAATCCTACAAAGAATGCCAAAAATACTAGTGTTTCAAACAAACCTCCGCCATAAGACTGACTTGAGATTGCAAGAATATCAAATGTATAATTTCCGGTAATGCTACCATGTTTAAAATACAGTGCGATAATTGCAAGCATCATAAACACTGAGCCTGCGAGAGTATAAAGGAAGAATTTAACTGCTGCATAAATTCTTCTTGCACCGCCCCACACACCGATTATCAAGTACATCGGGATAAGCATCGCTTCCCACAAGATGTAAAAGAGGAAGAAATCAAGTGCAACAAACACACCTACCATTGCGGCTTCCAAGATAAGCATAGCAATGTAAAACTCTCTTTGTCTCTTTTGAATATAAGTAAATGAACCCAGTATAGCTATTGCAGTAAGCAATGTGGTTAAAAACACCATCAAAATTGAGATACCGTCTACTCCAACATAGTACTGAACGCCAAATGAGCTGATCCAGTCATACTTTTCAACAAACTGCATTCCCGGATAAGACTTATCAAAATTGGTCATTAATGGCATTGTCATGATAAGCTCTATCACACTTGCGATAAACGCACCCCACATTGTGGCCTTTCCGCTTCTAAAAAACAGGAAGAGGAAGAATGCAGCTAAAACCGGGAAGAAGATTAATATAGTCAAAATATTCGCCATCATACTCTGCCCCCTAACCTATATAGAATATTGTTAGCAGCAGGATGACACCTACTACCATGCTAAAAATATATGTTTGAATTCTCCCGGTCTGAAGATGTCTAAGCACGCTACCGAGAAACTTTGCCACCCATCCGAATGCATTGACAATAAAGTCAATCACGTTGGCATCAAAACCTTTCCACAGAAACTTTGATATCATAACCAATGGGTTAATTATGAAAGCCTGATATATCTCGTCAAAATACCATTTATTATAAAACAGTTTGTAAATCGGTCCTGCAGCCTTTGCTGTTTTGGCAGGTAATACATCAGGTTTCAGTACATAAAAGACGTAAGCTATGTAAATACCGATTATACCGATAACGGTTGAAAGAGCCATCAAACCATAAGTTGTAGCATGACTTAAATGTTCCCCAGCTTCACCGTGACTGGCTACTACATGAGAGAGCATTTTATGGATAATACCGTTTTCAAGCGGAAGGCCAAATACCAAACCTGCAAAGATAGCCGGTATTGAAAGCAATATCAATGGAACAGTCATTGTCCATGGTGATTCATGAGCATGGTCAAACTTATGTTTATTTCTTGGTGTCCCCTCAAATACAAGGAAATATGATCTAAACATATAAAATGCCGTCATACCACCAACGACAGCTGTTACAAACCATGGAAAGTAGTGACCGCTTGCAAATGTCATTCCAAGGATTTCATCTTTTGAGAACCACCCTGACATCAAAGGAACCGCACCTGAAATTGCCATACAACCTATTAAGTATGTCCATCTTGTAATAGGCATCTTAGCCTTAAGTCCACCCATTTTTCTAACATCAAGGTCATTTTCCATTGCGTGCATTACGCTACCTGAACCCAAGAAGAGAAGCCCTTTGAAAAATGCATGAGTAAAAAGGTGGAAAATTGCTGCTATATATGCGCCTGCACCTGTAGCCATTATCATGTACCCAAGCTGACTAACGGTGGAGTATGCAAGAATTCTCTTAAGGTCAAACTGTGTAAGACCTATTGTAGCACCCAAAAATGCAGTAAACATACCGACATATACTACTATGTTGCTTGTAACATGAGCCTCAGCAAATAATGGATTACACCTTGCAACCATATAAACACCCGCAGTTACCATTGTTGCGGCATGTATAAGTGCTGAAACCGGTGTAGGACCTTCCATCGCATCAGGCAACCACACATGAAGAGGGAACTGGGCTGACTTACCGATTGCACCGCAGAAAAGTCCGAATGTCATTAAATCTAACAGGCTTAAATTTGCACCAAATACATTAAATGTTGCTTCTTTGATATGCTCTATCGCTTCATGATTGAAAGCATCTGAATAATTTAGGCTTCTAAAAGTTACCAATACTAAAAGCAAGCCCACATAAAAACCAAAGTCACCTATCCTGTTTACTACAAATGCCTTTTTATTAGCATCTGCAGCACTCTTCTTCTCATACCAGAAACCGATAAGAAGATAAGAGGATAGACCAACCAATTCCCAACCGACAAAAAGCATTAGGAAGTTGTTTCCTAATACAAGAACAAGCATTGAAAATGTAAATATTGAAAGATATGTGAAAAATCTCCAGTATCCCGGGTCATCGTGCATATAGCCGATGGAGTATATATGTACCATAGTACTAACAAAAGTTACCACCACAAGCATATAGGCAGTTAACTGATCCACAAGTATTCCAAAAGGTATCTTTATATCGCCGGCTAAAACCCACTCATATACTACTGTATCAACTGTATGCCCCCCCATAACTCTGACAAATGTAATCAGAGAAACAAGCAGAGACACAAGCACACCTGCTATTGCAATGTAATGGGCATTGTTTTTGATGTAAAGCCTTCCAAATATCCCGTTAATTAATAGGGCTGCTAAAGGTGCCAACAGAATTAATAACTCTATCATCATTATCTCCTATCCCTTAAAAAAGTTTACTTCGTCTGCGTTTATTGTCTCTTTATTTTTAAAGAGAGTAATGATCAGGGCTAAACCGACCGCAGCCTCAGCAGCAGCTACTGACATTACAAAAACTATAAAAACCTGGCCGCTCATTGCATGCAAGTATTTTGAGAATGCTGCTAAATTTATGTTTACGGCGTTAAGCATAAGCTCCAATGACATAAACATTACGATTAAGTTTCTCCTTACAAGAACGCCAGTAATCCCTACACCAAATATAATTGCACTAAGTGCCAAATAATGTTGTAAAGTCATAAACCCTCCTCCTTAATCCTTTTTAGCAAGAACTATTGCGCCTATCATTGCCACCAAAAGCAGTATAGAAGCAATTTCAAAAGGCACCAAATAGGTTGTAAAAAGTTCTTTACCGAACATTTTAACATTACCCAGCTCTTGCGCCAACTGAGGAGTTACCCATCCAAGTTTACCAATTACTTCAGAGCTTTTAAGGGTCATAAGCACCTGAAACACTATAATAACAGATGCGACAACTCCGATTGCATACCTGAACGGAACTTTTATAAACCCATGTGATTTTGGGTTAAGAAGCATAACTACGAACAGGTATAAAACCAAAATTGCCCCTGCATATACTAATACCTGAATAGCAGCGACGAACTCTGCATCTAATTGCACAAAGATTCCGGCAACTGCAAAAAACGTAAGAAGCATCCATAATGCTGAGTGCACAGGGTTATTCCTAGTTATCATAAACAGGGACGAAACTATAGCTACAAACGCAAGAATATAAAAAATCACCTGTTCCATAATCTATTCTCCTTTGACATTTTTCCTATTCTCTACCATGTATCTCATGTTGATAATATAATTATCCCTGGTGCTGTCTACGGTATCATACCTGTCACTCATATGTATTGCATCTTTTGGACAAGCCTCTTCACAAAACCCACAGTAAATACATCTTGATAGATCTATCTCAAACTTCCTTACCAATCTTTCTCCGTTAGGACCTGCATCCGTTTCTATGTGAATACATTCTGCAGGACATACCTTTTCACAAAGGTAGCAGCCAACACATTTACTTACCCCTCTTTCATCTACATTCATATAATGAATCCCTCTAAACTTATAGATTGGGGATTCCTCATAAGGGTACTTGACTGTAACAGGCTTCTTGAACATATGTTTCAGAGTTACGCCCAAGCCCTGAAATATTTCCGTAAAAAATATTGTATCAAATATATTCTTCATTAAGCACCCCCTACCTTATCACGTAAACGACTATAGAAGTTATTACTACATTCGCAAGGGCAATGGGTATCAACACTTTCCAGCCAAGTGCCATAAGCTGATCAAACCTAAGCCTTGGTAATGTAGCCCTCAACCACAGGTAGAAGAACATGAAGAACAGAACCTTCAACACAAACCAGACAAATCCTGGTAAAATCGGACCGTTCCATCCTCCGAGAAAAACTATTGCAGCTATTGAAGATACTACATACATGTTTGCATATTCCGCTAAAAAGAACATTGCAAACTTCATACTTGAGTATTCAACATGAAAACCCGCAACAAGTTCTGTTTCGGCTTCAGGAAGGTCAAAAGGTGCCCTGTTTGTCTCAGCGATTGCAGAAATAAGGTATACTACAAATGCCACAAATTGTGGAACTATATACCAAAGCCCACCTGCCTGAGCCTCAGTGATCCCTTTAAGGCTAACAGTACCAGCAAGAAGAATTGGTCCAATAAGGGCAAGTCCCATTGCAGTCTCATAGCTGATAACCTGCGCTGATGACCTCAAACTTCCAAGAAGAGCATACTTGGAGTTTGACGCCCATCCGGACATAATAAGACCGTATGTACCGACTGAAGATAAAGCTAACACATAAAGAAGACCAATGTTGACATCACTGATGTATGGCTGCACCTGATAGCCAAACAGTGTAAACTTATCAGCAAAAGGGATAACCGCAAATGCTGATAGCGCCGGAATCAAACTCAATAACGGTGCAATGATATAAACCGGCTTGTCAACCATATCAGGAACGATGTCCTCTTTAGCAACAAGTTTCAGTCCGTCTGCGATAGGTTGTAACAAACCTTTCCAACCTACGTGTGTCGGACCAAGCCTTACCTGCATATGACCGATGACTTTTCTTTCAAGCCAGGTCATATAGGCTACACCTAAAAGTAAAACTGTGATAACGATTAGGATTTTGATTACTACTAAGAGAATCTCTAAAAGCATAGCCAACCTCTTATAATTTTTTTATATCTTTAAAAACTTCAACCAACTTTTCAACTTCGGGGTTATTAGGGTAATTTTTGCTCGCAGTTTCAAGAACTTCTTCTGCCTCGTCATATTTCGTCAACCCTATCAATGCTAAAGAATAGTTCAGCAATAATGTTATATCCATTATTCCTCTGCTGTATGCCTTAAAATAACATTTGGAAGCCTCTTCATAATCATGCTTTGTAAAGTACAAATCACCAAGCTTTTTATAAGCATCCAAGTAGTCACTGTTGATTGTCAGAGTCCTTTTAAAAAGCTTTTCGGCTTCTTCAATATTTCCCAAATAGTACTCACATAACCCCAAATAATATACTGCTGCTGCATTTTCTTCATTATTTTCTTTAATCTCATTAAATATCTTTTTTGCTTCCTGCAGATTGCCAATTTTAAAATAGACTGTACCTAACATGTACTTGGCTCTTACGTTATCTTCAGCCAATTCTATCGCCTTAGTCAGATATTGTATCGCCTCGGAAAACTTCATCAGCCTTGCACATACAAGCCCAAGTCTATAATAATATTTGGCACTTTTTGGATTAAGGGAAACTGCATTTTTAAAATGCTTTTCCGACTCTCTGAGTCTGCCTGAGTCATACAAAGAAAGACCAAGATAGTAATGGGCTAAGCCATCACTATCTTTATTGTCTTGTATATACCCACTAAGCATCTCAATAGCGCCGGAATAGTTTCCTAAATTATACATTCTCAAAGCTTCCTGTAATTTATTATCCATTATGTTTAACTAAATCTACCTTCAAGTACTTCCCTTTATGGAACAGCTCTGCTGTTTCCTTAAAATCATTAGGTAAAGAAACAACTCCATCCGGCATCCCTTTAACTACAGTAACTCTAAACTTTCTCGTGGTATCTTCAAACTTCAATATTATATAGTCCCCATCGGTTACATTAAGTTTAGAGGCATCTGCCGCATTCATCTCAACTGCCGGCTCGGCATACACTTTGCTCAGATCTTTAGATCTTCTCGTAAATGAACCTGAATGAAGTCTGAGGGAGCCAGGGAAAACTTTATATTTTCCTTTACCTTTTGGCGAAACCTTCTTAAGAGCAAATTCTCCGTCTAACACAAATGGATATTTGACTGTTCCACCATTAAAATCAACATCACTGTACAGTGATACCTCTTTTCTTATTAAACTTTGAACCGCATCAACATCCTTAGGAAGATTTACACCCAACTTCGCGGATAGTAATGCTAAAAACTCAAGATCAGATATAAGACCGTTGTCCACAGCCTTATTTAAACTCTGAACTCTACCCTCAAAGTTAGTAAACGTGCCGTTCTTTTCTGCAAAAAGTGAAACAGGAATATATACTTCGGACAATTCTGCAACTTCACTCATAAACGGATCTGCAACTGCCAAAAAGTCAAGCTTGCCTAAAATATCGCCAAGGTCACTATACTCAGGGTGTAATAGAGGATTTTCACCTAAGATTACAAGTGCCCTTAAGCTACCATCTTCCAACACCTTTCGAAAATCAGCCTGTGCTTCTGTTTTTACATAACCCGGTTTATAATAAGGGGTACAACCCATATCTATAATACCTTGAGAGTTGTTTTTAACTTTGCAAGGTACTGTAATTACATTGCTAACCAGCGATTTTATCTCATTAACATAATATAAATCGAGTTCATCGTATGGATTATAGATTAAAACTGGTTTTTTGGCACTTTTAAAACTTTCTGCCAAATCTTTAAATTCTCCATCACCTTTAAGGCCATTTACAAAATTTTCTACCTTTTCATATACCTCTGACGGCTTGCCTGTAAAGAAGTTGGTTGCTACTCTCTTAAGAGAGGTTACTTTAGGATAGAATACACTCAATGTCGTTTCTTCTTTTCTGCCCATTCTTCTTACGGCATAACCAAGCACCGGATTTGACTCGGTTACATCTATGTTTAGCACTACCAGATTGTCAGAGTTTTCCACATCCTCATATGTGCCTTCAGGCAAAGCATTAACTGTTTCAAATGAGAAAACATTATTACTTCCGATTACTTCTCTGGCAAATTTTTGAGCAAGAAATGCTTCTTCGTTGGTTACTCTTGGAGAGACCAATACCCCAATCGAATCAGCACCATACTTACCTTTTATTTCACCTATTTTAGCGGCAACATATTCTATTGCCTCTTCTATGCTGCTTTCTGAAAATTCCCCCGATTTTTTAATCTTTGGAGTCTTCTCCCTTTCAGGCGAGTTAATAAGCTCATACCCGAATCTCCCTTTTGCACATAAAAAGCCATGGTTTACGCCTAAATCAGGATCTTCGGAGATTTTATAAACTTCATTATCTTCATGCTCAACTATAATTGAACATCCGCATGAACAAAAACCGCAAACAGACTCTGTCTTTTCAAGATTCCAAGGTCTGTTTTTAAACAAATATACCCTGTTATTCAATGAACCGACAGGACAAACGCTCATACATTGACCGCAGTATTCACAATTCCACGGTTGGTCAAATGAGGTCCCAATGTATGTTTCCGTACCTCTGTTTATAAAGCTTATTGCCTGAATATTAACAACTTCGTCACAAATCCTTACACATTTTCCACACAATACACATCTATCAATATCTCTTTCAATAAATGGGTTTGTGTGGTCAAATGGCGTATCGTTTGGTTTCGGGTCAAACCTTACATTCGTAAGGCCAACCTCAAATGTAAGATCCTGAAGCATACAGTCCCCACCCTTGTCACAAACAGGACAGTCTAACGGGTGGTTGATAAGGAGAAGCTCTATAACCGTTCTTCTCAATTTTTGTAGTTTTTCGTTCTGTGTAACTATTTCCATTTTATCAGTTACAGGTGTGGTACAGGCAGTCATAAGCTTAGGGTTTCCAACAACCTCGACCAAACAAACACGGCAGGCTCCAAACGGATTTAATGTCTTATGATGACATAATACCGGAATATGGACACCAGCTTTTTCCGCAGCTTGTAAAATCGTGCTATTTGGCTCTACCTGTACTTCTCTGCCGTCTATTTTAACGGTAACCATACGCTCACCCTCTTTTCTTAATCTATTGCGTTAAAAGGACAGTTTACAATACATTCACGACATTTAACACACTTGCTCTTGTCAATGTATGCCACCTTTCCTTTTTCCCAGGTAATTGCATTTACCGGACACACCTTAAAACAGATACCACATTTTTTACATGCGTCTTCTTGTACCTCAAACTTTACTAATTCGGTACATTCTCTACCCGGGCACCTTTTTTCTTTAATATGAGCCTCATATTCATGCCTGAAATATCTGATTGTCGTAAGAACAGGGTTAGGTGCAGTCTGTCCCAAACCACATAAAGAAGAGACTTTGATATCTTGAGCCAAACTTTCCAGAAGCTCTATATCACCTTCTCTACCCTGACCTTTTGTAATCCTTGCAAGTATATCAAGCATTGTTTTTGTCCCTATTCTACACGGAATACATTTACCGCATGACTCACGCTGAGTAAATGTTAAAAAGAAGTGTGCCACGTTAACCATGCAGTTTGTTTCATCCATTACAACAACACCACCGGAACCCATCATTGCACCGGCAGCAATAAGAGAGTCATAGTCAATTGGTGTGTCTAGCAAGCTCTCAGGCAAACAACCACCTGAAGGACCACCAAGCTGAACAGCCTTGAACTTTCTCTTTTTTGGGATACCTCCACCGACTTCAAAGATAAGCTGGCGAACAGTAATACCCATTGGGACTTCTATAAGGCCTGTACTTTTAACTTTACCACTTAGGGCAAAGATTTTTGTACCTTTAGATTTTTCAGTACCGATTGAGGCATACCAGTCCGCACCATTTAAGATAATCATCGGTAAGTTTGCAAAAGTTTCAACGTTGTTTACGTTTGAAGGCTTACCCCATAACCCTTTTACAGCTGGGAATGGTGGCCTTGAACGAGGCATCCCTCTTTCCCCTTCAATAGAAGCCATAAGAGCAGTTTCTTCTCCACAAACAAACGCTCCGGCACCTTCTTTCAAGTGAAGATGAAACTCAAAGTCCGTACCTAATATATTTTTACCTAAGAAGCCTCTTTCTTCAGCTACTTTCAAGGCTCTTTTTACTCTTTGAATTGCAAGTGGATACTCCGCTCTACAATATATATAACCCTCTTTACAGCCAATAGCATAAGCTGCAATAAGCATCCCCTCAATTACATCATGAGGATTACCCTCAATAATACTTCTATCCATAAATGCGCCAGGGTCACCTTCATCTGCATTACAGATGAGATATTTTAAATCCCCGGGAGAATTTCTACAAAAAGTCCACTTAAGCCCGGTAGGGAAACCGCCGCCCCCTCTACCTCTAAGTCCGGATTTTTTAACCTCTTCAATCACCTGCTCAGGGGTCATCTCTTTTAATACTTTTTTAATAGCTTCATAACCACCATGCGCAATATAGTCATCTATACTATCGGGATCAACTTTGCCACAGTCTTTCAAAACATACCTTTTTTGATGCTCATAGAATTCATAATAATCCTTTTTTGCAGCCCATTTAGCTACAACCTCTCCACCGACGACATGCTCTTGCACAATGGTCGGTACCATTTCCGCCGTAACATGCTCATACGTTACAGGCTCTTTGCCCGGGATATAAATATCTACAAGAACGTCTCTAGCACAAAGACCTCTACAACCTGTAGCCTTGACTTTACAATTTCTTTCCTTCACTTCAGCAGGAAGCCCCGCATCTTCAAACGCTTTTCTGAAAGCTTCCATTACTTCAGTACCTCCGGAAGCAACTCCGGCCGTACCCATACAAACGTGTACTTCGTAATTATCTACTATATGTTCACCCATGTTTTACCCCTACTCTTCTTTATTAGCATATTCTCTGAAAATCGCCCTTGCGTTTTCAGGGGTCAAGTTGCCATAGGTTTTGTCATTTATCATAATAACTGGAGCCATACCACATGCACCTATACAGGAAACCTCTTCCAAGGTAAACTTCAGGTCGCCTGATGTCTCTCCGTTACTTATTCCAAATTCTTCCTTAACTACTTCAGATATCCTTCCTGAACCTTTTACGTGACAAGCAGTCCCTCTACAAACCCTGATAACATACTTCCCTCTTGGTGTTGTATAAAACTGGGCATAAAAGGTTAAGACGCCATATAATTGATGAGGAGAAACATTCAAATTTTCACCTATCCTCTCAATCATCTCTTTTGAAAGATAGCCGTAATGTTCCTGTACCTGCTGTAAAACCGGGATAATAGCACCTTTTTTGCCGATATATTTGGCACATACATCATCGACACCGGCTAAATCTATCTCTTGAACTAATTCCTCTTGGTTTTCTTGAGTCTCTAATGTTTTTTCAGACATATTGCACCTACCTATCTATTTCACCAAGAACGATATCAACACTACCGATTATACCGACCAGGTCAGCAACCATAGCACCCTTAGCCATCTTATTAACAGCACCAAGGTTTACAAACGAAGGTGCTCTAATCTTTAATCTGTATGGTTTCTCTTCGCCATTACTTACTATATAATAACCAAGCTCCCCTTTAGGGGCTTCCACACATGCATAAGTCTCACCTTTAGGAGTCTTAAAACCTTTTGATATAAGATAAAATCTCCTAATTAGTGCTTCCATCCTTTCGTACACTTCCTCATGAGAAGGCATAGAAACTCTCGGGTCATCTGTCATAACAGGACCTTCAGGGATCTGCTCTAAAGCCTGCTTCAAAATCCTGTTAGCCTGTCTCATCTCCTCAACCCTTACCTGGTATCTTGCGTAAATATCACCTTCTTGCCTAACAGGGACATCAAACTCAAATCTATCATATATTCCGTATGGCTCGTCACGTCTGAGATCAAAGTCAACACCTGAGCCTCTCATTATAGGACCGCTAACACCGTAGCTTAAGGCATCTTCTTTAGAAAGGTAACCAATCCCCTTTGTCCTCATAAGCCAAATTCTGTTTTTAGTCAGAAGCCTTTCATAAGTGTCTATCCTTTCATCAAATATAGAAACAAATTCAGCCAATTTTTCCATAAAAAGAGGTGGCACATCCTCTCTGATACCTCCAATTCTAATCCATGAGCTTGTCATCCTTTGACCTGTTGCTATTTCAAACATATCAAGGATAAGCTCTCTTTCTCTGAAGGCATACAAAAATACAGTCATTGCACCTATATCAAGAGCGTGTGTAGCAATCCATACAAGGTGACTTGCTGCCCTTGCAAGCTCTGCAAATATAACTCTTAAATATTCAGCTCTTTCCGGTATCTTTACACCAAAAAATTTCTCTACAGCCAAACAGTAACCTAAGTTATTTGACAGAGGAGAAAGGTAGTCAAGCCTGTCAGTTAAAGGTATAAATTGATGGTAAGTTCTATTTTCAGCTAACTTTTCCACACCTCTATGAAGGAAACCTATATCAGGTCTCACATCCACGATTGTCTCACCGTCAAGATCAACAACAAGCCTCAAAACACCATGCGTACTTGGGTGCTGAGGTCCCATATTGACCGTTATTATTTCGCTCAAATTATCCTTTACGCTTATATTTTCCATAATCTATCCCCAAACCTTATTTTGTAAATTTAATACCAAGGTTTTGTTCATCCGCCGAATTAAACCACTTTCTATCCTTTAAACCATAATCTTTTCTCAGCGGATGTCCCTCAAAGAAATCAGGCATAAGGATTCTTCTCAAATCAGGATGACCTTTAAAAGTAACTCCTACCAGGTCATACTGTTCCCTTTCAAGGAAATCTGCTGATTTCCATATATCCGTTACTGTCTCATACTCAGGCTCAACCAAAGCAATCTTTACAAAAACTCTCAACCTTGAATCTACATTAAGTAAATTATATGAAAGCTCAAATTTTTCTTTCTTTTTTGGCCAATGAATGGCAACGATGTCTGCAAGATATTTAAACCCAAAATCATTACTCAGGCTCCTTAAAACATCTTTACCTATCTCAGCCGGCACATTTATAAAGTTACAACCATACTGGCTGTAGCCACTTACTTTGCCATCATACTTTGCTGACAATTCTTTCAACAAACCTTCAAATCCCATCATACACCTCACTTTCTCAAGACCTTGTTGCCTTTAATTTTCTCCTGCAATGCAACAATCGCATCAAGTAGCGCCTCTGGCCTTGGAGGACAACCTGGGATATAAAAGTCAACAGGAACGATCTCATCTACCCCTTGGACTGTTGCGTAGGTATCAAATATACCACCACTGGTAGCACAGCTCCCCATCGCTATAACCCACTTTGGCTCAGGCATCTGATCATATACCTTTCTTACAACTGGTGCCATCTTTCTGGTTACAGTACCGGCAACAATCATTAGGTCAGCTTGTCTTGGGGTTGCTCTAAATATTACACCAAGTCTGTCAAGGTCGTATTTCGAAGCACCGACAGCCATCATCTCGATAGCACAGCAAGCAAGACCAAAAGTCACCGGCCAAAGGGAAGACCTTCTAGCCCAGTTTATAACACCGTCAACAGTAGCAGTAATAATGTTATCTGAAAACTTATGCTCCATTAAGCCCATTCTAACGCTCCTTTCTTCCAAGCATAGAAGTAACCAAATACTAAAATTACGATAAACAAAATCATTTCAATCAGACCAAATATCCCTAACATATTAAATGCTACCGCCCAAGGGAAAAGAAAAACTGTCTCCACATCAAAAATAACAAAAAGCATAGCAATTACATAGAACCTTACATTGTAACGCTTTCTTGCGTCACTAAATTCCGGCATACCACATTCATAAACACTGTACTTAACCTTTTCAGGTTTCCTAGGTCTTATCAAAAAACCTACACTTACACTGATAATACCTATCAGTGCAGAAATTACTAACATTAACGCTATTGGAAGATATCCGCTCATATTCTCACCTCTGTATTTTGTATACAGTATGCATTATGTATCATAGACATTAATAAGTGTCAACAAGAAACATCGTTTTATGACAAGGGATATGGTTGAATAATCCCTCTTTTTTTACTATAGATTCTATTTAAAAAATCAATAACAGTTACATCTTTTGTCTGAGGTATTTGATAAGTTTGCCCATATCCTCAGGGACTTCTATTTCAAATTCCCTTAATTTGTTATCAAAAGGGCATATAAATCTCAAATAGTACGAATGGAGAGCCTGTCTTTTTATTGGATAACCCAAAGATATTTTATTTCCGTAAAGCTCATCTCCGATAATTGGAAAGCCTAAAGATGACATATGAACCCTAATCTGATGTGTCCTTCCCGTATAAATTTTTACATCCGCTAAAAATTCATTTTTAAACCTATCCAAAATAAAAACATCTGTTTTAGCAAACTTCCCATCTTCACAAACACACATCTTTTTTCTATTAACCTTATGACGACCGATATTGTTTTCAATTTTGTAAGTGTTCTCTTTGGGCTTTCCCCAGGAGATACATTTATATTTTTTTTCAATGTCACGATTTTTAAATAAATCTGCGAATTTCTCTTTAGCAGTATAATTCTTCGTTATTATCATAAGTCCAGAAGTGTCTTTATCCAGCCTGTGTACTATACCGGGCCTGAAGTCCCCTTCATTCACTTCAAACGAAAATTTATATAAAAGGCCGTTTACAAGAGTGTTATCAAAATTACCCGGAGCAGGATGGACAACCACATTTGCAGGTTTGTTTATAACAATATATTCATCATGCTCATAAACTATCTCAAAATCAATTTCTTTTGGCTCAAGATTGGGTTTTTCCTCTTCGGGTATCAAAACATTTATTGAGTCACCGGCAATTATTTTTACGGAGGACTTTTCTATTATTTTGTCGTTTATTTTTATTAATCCCAATTCTATAAGTTTCTGACAAAAACTTCTTGTTTTTGATAACTGTTCGCTCAAAAAAATATCAACTCTTTTACAGCCTGCCTCGGCTATAAAAGTATATTCCTCAACAATTTTATGCATTTTAATTATCACACCTTTCTTAAAACAGCACCAAAAAAACCATCGCAACCCGTTTTATGTATTAAAGAGTAAAAGAATCCGTCCACAGTAAATGTTTCAGGCTCATCAATTTTAACTAACTCAAAGCCACTATTTTCTTTAAGGAATCTCTCTACGACCCCCACCCCTTCTTCCTGCTCGAGAGAACAAACACTATAAATAATAATCCCTTTATTATTCAAAAGGTTGGATAATTTTGTGAGAAATTTATATTGATTAGCTGCATTCTTCTGCAGCACTTTTGGATTTCTAAAAAATTTAACCTCAGGATGGCGCCTTATTGTGCCTAAAGATGAGCAAGGAGCATCAAGCAAAATCAGATCATACTTTTCAGTATGCTCATAATTGAGCACGTCTTCATTGAAAACCTTAACATTTTTACAACCAAACTTCTGAATATTTTCGTTAAGCTTTTCAACTCTTTTTTTATCTCTCTCAAAAGCATTGATAAGCGAATTACTGTGAAGTTTGCTTAAAATGACAGTTTTTCCACCAGGAGCAGCACAGGCATCAAGTATTTTTAATGCATTAAAGTCTTTGCTCAATAACGGGATATATGCTGAAGCCTTGTCTATTGTCAACGAATTGTCCGGAACTTCAGAAAAATCATCATAAGGCAAAAACTTAAATTCATCCAAATCTAAGTAAAAATTTTTGGGCGGCTCATTATAAGCTTGAAGTACAGCTTCTAACTCTTCCTCGCCAAAATTTTTTCTAACTCTATTAACAATCCACTCTGGGAAATCTTCCAACACATTGTAATCTTTTAAAATAATATCTTTATCAGAGATAACTTTTCTTAAAACAGCATTTACAAATCCCCTTTGCTTAGGTTTAAGTAAGTTAAGCGTCTCATTCACCGCAGCATAATGGGGGATATCATCCATAAAAAGAATTTGAACCGCACCTAATATTAGAGCTGCATACAACTCAACAGGTGTATCTTTTTTTAAATACTTTGAGATTGCTTTTTCAATGAATAAAAGATGTCTAAATGTTTGGAAATAAATCTTTCTGTATATCTTGCGGTAAGTAACATCTTCAAAATAGTCTTCCGAAAGCTTGCCGCAATAGAAATCAATAAGGAGGCCATAAAGCCTCCTTCTGTTATTATCCACCGTAAGCCATTCTCTCAAGTCTTTTAATTCTCTCCTCTACTGGAGGGTGAGTAGAAAACAGATTCATCAAGCTTCTGCCTGACAAAGGATTCATTATAAACATATGTGCAGTTGCAGGTTTTGCATCCATCGGCATTGTCTCTACACCATAAGAAATTTTCTTCAAAGCGCTTGCAAGGGCAAGTGGATTGCCACACAATGCAGCTCCCCTTTGGTCAGCAAGATATTCCCTTGACCTTGAAATTGCCATTTGAACCATCAATGCCGCAATAGGAGCAATAATCATAGCGATAATAGCGCCTGCAGCTCCCAAAGGACTGTCTTCATCATCTCTACTTCCACCAAATATCATTGCCCATCTTGCCCAATCAGCAAGCATCATAATGGCTCCGGCAAATGTAGCAGCAATTGTCCCAATCAATATATCCCTGCCATGGACATGGGCAAGCTCATGACCTATTACCCCCTCAAGCTCTTCCCTGCTCAATAACTGCAATATACCTGTAGTCACCGCTACCGCAGCATGTTTAGGATTTCTACCGGTTGCAAAAGCGTTTGGAGCGGGGTTTTGCATGATATATACTTTTGGCATCGGAAGCCCGCCCTTTTGTGCTAAATTTCTAACAATTGAATATAACTCAGGCGCTTCTGTCTCTGTAACCTCTTTAGCTCTGTACATTGACAAAACAAGTTTGTCGCTGAACCAATATGAAAAGAAATTCATTCCTAAAGCAAATATAAATGCAAACATCATCCCGGTTCGTCCGCCAAGCATACCACCCAAAAGTATAAACAGTATTGTCAGCAATGTCATAAAAAATACTGTTTTAAGAGTGTTTCCCATCTTCTCCTCCGATATATATTTTTTTAATTAATTCCTCAATTGTGTTAACATTCACCTTTGTATTCAAACAGTCCCCAAAAGGTCTTTCGTTTAAAATACCGATAACCGGCAAAGGATACGTATCCTGAATCCCGCTCAACAAGTCCCTCTCGCATGCAACCGCAATAATCAGATCCGGTTTTGTCTCTTTAACAATCCTTCTCGCAATAGTCCCGCCGGTTGCAACACTCATAGTTAAATTATATTTCTCTGCTATATTTGCAAGCCCTTTTATGTCACACTTCCCGCACTTCTTGCATACTTTGATATCTCTGGTAATTTTAAGTTCACAATCCTCTAACTGAATACAGTGTGGCAACAAAACAAGGGGGTTGGACACTTTCTTCCCCAAAAGTGACTCCATCACAAGCTCGTTATTTACTGCGACAAAAGACCTGATTATTTTATCTTTATCAATTTTAAGAATCTTTGCTACTTTCAGCACAACCGGAAATAAGAACCTAGTAACAAGGCCTCTCATTCGCCTTGCAAGTCTCGTCTGTTTACCGGAAATCATTGTCAGAACAATTATTAAAGTAGATACACCGAGAAAAATTCCAAAAAAAGACACAATCAGCGAAAACATTATACCGGCTAAATCCGAAAATCTGCCTATTCCATAAAATGATACATACCAAACCAAGGTAAGTAATGCTATAATTACTAAAGAGGAAATACCCAAAAGGAAAATAAATAATCTTTTCCTTTCGGGCTTTAAGTTTTTATCCAAGAACAGTCCCTTTTTCTAATTTGTAGCCGGAAAGAAAACTTTTTACATCCATCCTTTTCTTCCCTTCGAGCTGAATTTCCTGTAGTTTAAGTGAGTCTTTACCACATTTTACAACAACATTATCCCTGTTTATTTCATAAATGGTACCGGGCTCAATGTTAGCATAATCTTCATACACAACTTCACTTTTGAATATTTTGAATGTCAAATTGTTCAATTTTGTATAGGCTGAAGGCCAAGGGTAAAAACCTCTTATAAGCCTTTCTATATATTCGGCGTCCTTATTCCAATCAATGAGGCCATCATCCTTTTTCATCATCGGAGCATATGTCGCTTGAGAATCATCCTGCTTAACAGGGATAATAGTATCAAATTCTTTTAACGTCTTTATAAGTAACCTTGCACCTATATCTGACAGCTCTATTAAAAGCTCCTCAGTATTTTTTTTGTCTATAAAAACACTCTCAACCAAAAGTATATCTCCAGTATCAAGCCCTTCATCCATATACATAGTAGCCACACCTGTCTCTTTCTCCCCATTGATAATAGCCCAATTTACAGGAGCAGCCCCCCTATATTTCGGTAAAAGGGAGTAATGTACATTTATGGGCGCTTTTTTAGGGATATCCAAAACCTCTTTCGGCAAGATTTTGCCATAAGCTACGACTACAAGGAAATCTATATCGTAGCTCTTGAGCTTTTGTAATGCCTCCTCATTATTTTTCAACTTATCAGGCTGAAAAACTTCTATGTTATGCTCAATAGCAAGCTCTTTCACGGGGGGTGGGGTCAACTTGTTCCCTCTCCCTTTCGGTTTGTCCGGCTGGCATACTACTAACTTAACATTAATGCCCGGATCATCTATTAGACTTTTTAAAATGGGCACCGCCGTAAGCGGCGTCCCCATAAAAATTACATCCACATCTCCTCCTAATTAAAACTAAAAAATAAATTCTTCCTCAGAAAGTCTTTTTGCTATTTCATTTATGACACGGTCCTCATCAGCCAAATCCTTTGCCTCAAAAGTTACCGTAAATCTGATAAAATTGCCGGCATCATCCCAAGGAACGGAAGAGATAAGCTTTTCTCTGATAAGGTAATCGCAGAACTCTTCAGCAGTCGCAAATTTTTTGCCACTCTTTGTCCCCTTTGGAATTTCAAAATAAAGATAGAATGTCCCTTTAGGCTCATTCACAAAGAATCCGTTATCTCTTAAAATCTTAGTCAGCTTATTCAATCTTCTTTTATATTTTTCCCTAATAGGGGTAACTAACTCAGGATGAGAAAGGGCATAAGCCGCAGCCTTTTGTATAGGAATAAACTGACCTGAATCGTTATTGTCTTTTACTGTGGCAAAGGCTTTTACAAGTGTTTCATTACCACATACAAATGCCATTCTCCAGCCTGTCATATTAAAGGATTTTGAAAGTGAATGTATTTCAACACCTACCTCTTTTGCTCCGTCAACAGACAAAAAGGACGGCTGCTCTTCACCATAGGTCAATTCTATATAAGCTGCATCATGCAAAACTACTACATTATTTTTCTTCGCAAAATCTACAACTTTTTTAAAGAAATCTCTACTAGCCAATGCCCCTGTAGGATTATTCGGGTAATTTAAGTAAAGTAACTTTGCCTTCTTTTTTATATCCTCCGGGATTACATCCAAATCTGGTAAAAAGTTATTTTCTTTTAATAGCGGTAAGTTGTAAACTTCTCCACCGAGATATTTTGTAATTGTTCCGGTTACGGGATAACCGGGAATGGTCATCAATGCATAATCACCCGGGTTTATAACGCAAAACGGAAACATTGCCAAAGCAGGCTTTGAGCCGATAGCATGGTTTATCTCTGTTTGAGGGTCTATATCAACTCCAAATCTTTCCTTCATATATTTGGCTGCAACATCTTTAAATTCCTGAATCCCATTATCGGAATAAAATCTATTCTCTTTCTTCATCGCCTCTTCTTTAAGCACATTTACAATCTGAGTATCTGCCATATCATCAGGCTCTCCGACACCCATATCTATTAATTCCTTACCAGGGTTTGCCGCGATAGCTGCCTTTTTTGCCCTTTTTATTTTCTCAAATTTGTAAATCTTGGTGTCCTTGCCAAACATATTTCCGCCAAGTCTTTCAGCAATTAGATTTTGAACAAAATCTGACATTTTATCCTCCACTTTCTTTATTCAGTTTATCTAACTCTATCCTTAATTTGGAATCATTGCAAGTATCAATACCGGGGCAATTTTTAATATCACAAGGGTCGATATGTATCGTAACATCCAAATCATTAATCTTATTTTTTAATTTTCTCTCTATGGTATCTGCTATCTTATGTGCATCTGAAATACTTAATTCCCTACATAGAGTCAAGTGCAAATCAAGAAACTTTTGTGAGCCCGACTTTCTTGTCCTTACCCTGTGAAAATCGATATGTAAATCATCAAAACTGTCCAATATCCTAATTATATCGCCTTTAATTGCCTCAGGTAGTTCCACATCAAGCAAATCTTTGGAAACCTCTATGCTAAGTTTTATCGCCGAATAAATAATATATAAAGAAATTGCCGCAGAAATTATAGGGTCTACAACATGAAGTCCAAAATATTTTATAATGAAGAAGGATATCAAAATCCCCGCATTAGTCAGTATGTCTATCTCATAATGCATAGCATCAGCTTTTAATATTGAGGAATCCGATTTTTTGGCAACATAACGCAGGTACATTGCTAGAGTTACTGTAGATACTATTGAAAAGATCATCACATAAAGGCCGGAATCTATATTATCTATTTTACCTTTTGCTACAAACTTCCCATACGATTTATATAATATATAAGCACCCGACACTAATATTATCAGCGACTGTAAAAATGTTGCCAACGACTCAAACTTGCCATGTCCGAATGGGTGTTTTTCATCAGGTGGCTCTTCAGATTTTTTTATGGCAAAATAATTTATGGATGAAGACAAAATATCAAGTGTTGAATCAACAGCCGAAGAAAGAAGTGCAAGCGAACCAATAGAAAACCCTGCAACACCTTTTACTATAGTCAGCATAACGGCAACACTTATACTGACTATGGAAGCTACCGATTTATTGCTCACAAACCTGCCTTTAGCTTATTTTTCTTTTAAAGCTAATCTTCGTCATATCAAACCAGTTATCAAACAAACCAAGCACTGCAACAAGTATTATCATATGTGGTTCGCTAAAAATAAGTATATATAATATTAATTTTAAAAAATAACTAAGTTTCCACTTGAGAAAATAGAAATTTAAAATATCAAGACCTTGAAAGAAAAAAAGTGCAGTAAATATAATAAGTGTATTATATGACACTAACTTATATGAAAAGTTCTTTGATATTATAAAAAAACCACCAACGATAAGAAAAATTATCAATTTATCATTAACTCTATATCTTACCTCAGGAAGGTTAAGTTTTCTGAAATAATATTTTCGACACATTACAGTTAAAAGTGCGGAATACACAAAACTCAAAGATGGCATCAGATGAACAATTGTGTATGCTATTGTATCTCTGTTAGTTTTTAAATAAAGCAAATATGAATTTGATTCAAAATTAACACCCTGATTTTTATAATTCTCCGTCACTATATCAATATATTTAGCCATATACTGTATAATTGCTAATCTGTACTCATCCAGAAAAAATATTGTTATTAGTGCAAAAACAAACATCGGCAGTGCACCAATAGCAACGACATCAAGCTTTGTATTATTTTTTTTATTAAGTATCAAATTAACAATGAAAGCCGGAAAAACACAAAGTAACAAAAAATAAACTAAAAAGACTATTGAAAAAAAAGCAAGACTACAAGTCAAAATTAATGCACCGATATGCTCTTTTATGGTAACCCGTTCATCCATTAAATACTTAAGGATGAGGATTGGTGAAAAGAATGTTAGAATAAAACCAAACTGAGGGAAAAATATATTTGCTGAAAACAAAGCAACAGCAATAAGATAATTTAATAACGGATGCTGCATAAAAGAAAATGCCGGATTTTATCCGGCACCCTTATAATTATTTGCTTAATGTGAATGGTAAAAGTGCAACTATTCTTGCAGTTTTAACAGCAGATGCAAGCTTTCTCTGGTGCTTTGCACAAGTCCCTGTAAGTCTGCTAGGCATAATTTTGCCCCTTTCCGTCACAAACTGCCTCAAGAGATTTGAATCTTTATAATCTATATCAAGTTTATCACTGCAAAATCTACAGACCTTTTTCTTTTGAAATTTCTTTTTAAAGCTCATATTTCCTCCTGTTTACTAAAAAGGTATATCATCATCAACGATATCTTCCGATACCGCATCAATCTCGTCATTTACCGCAGAATTTTCCTTCCTCTGAACAAGCTGAATATTTTCTGCAACTATTTCATGCTTGCTCCTTTTTACTCCATCCTGCTCCCATGTTCTAAAACTAAGCCTACCTTCAACCAATATTGG
Source organism: Deferribacteraceae bacterium V6Fe1 (assembly GCA_022813675.1). Classification (GTDB taxonomy): domain Bacteria; phylum Chrysiogenota; class Deferribacteres; order Deferribacterales; family Deferrivibrionaceae; genus Deferrivibrio; species Deferrivibrio metallireducens. The sequence continues at coordinate 263,833 of CP063375.1, forward strand.
CATCCCCTTCACGATATATTCGCCGGCAAATTCGGCCAATCTTGAAAATGCAACAATATCTATAAAGCAAGCCTCATCCTTAACTGAATCTCCGGACTTATATCTCCTGTTAACAGCAAGTCCAAATCTCGCAGCAGGAGTGCCTGAACCAGGGATATATCTAACCTCAGGATTTTTTGTAACATTCCCAAGTAGGATAACTTTATTTAAGAATCCCATTTTTATTCCTCTGTATTGTCAGCTGGTGCCTCTTCGGCAGCATCAGTTTCAGTTTCTACCTCTTCTTTTTCAGTATCAACCTGCTTTTCAAACTGTCTTCCGCCGTCTCGTCTGAAATTTCTCCCACCTCTTCTTGGTGCTCTCTGAGTCATCTCAGAACGCTTCTTCAGCTTGAACTTCTTACCATCGATTTTAATAACAATAAATCTGATAACAGATTCATCATATTTAAATCTTTTTTCAAGCTCAGCAGGAACGTTTACATCGGAATTAAACTGAATTAGAAAATAATACCCTTCGGTCTTACGCTCAATTTCATACGCAAGCCTTAGCTTACCCCAAGCCTCATCATTGATAATTTCGCCACCATTCTCTGTGACAAGTGTCTTAAACTTTTCAAAGACGGCAACTGCATCTTCCTGAGTTAAATCAGGATTAACGATAAATAATGTTTCGTATGTTCTCATCTTACCTCCTTCTGGTTTAGCAGCCACAGGTTTTCACCCGCAGCAAGGTGAACTAAGCTTCTAACAACTTTAGGTACTATTGTCAAGTTTTTTTACTCTGCCGTCACCCCATTTTTTGCACCCTTATGCCACGAGTACACTTTTCTTCCTTTTCATATTTCCTAAGCCATTAATAGTCTGTCTCTTTTCCCCTAACTCCAAATAAAAACTTATCTTAAAAAAGCTAACCATATCAGACTCATAAATTTTTTTCCTAAAATCAAATAGCTTTTTCTCCAGCAATAACAGTAAATTTCTTATCCCGTCAGAAATACGATAATAAATAAACCTACACACAACCCTACCTTTCCTATTGACCTTTTCCCGTTTAGACATCCTATCCAACATTTTTGCAGCAATCGTATCAGACTCCACCTGACTTAATACATTCCAACAAAATGAAACTATCGACAATATCGTCTTAAGTGACTCAAATCTCCTCACAAGGCATTTCTCCATTCCAAACTGTTGCTTCATAAATCTATAACTCTCTTCAATACGCCACCTCTTAAAGTATGACTTAATAATAAAATATACTTCCTTACTCTTACTCATATGACCATTACAAAGAAAATATAACATATTCTTATCTCTACTACATTTAACACTGACAACGGTAACGGCCATACCTTTATAAAAACACTGGGCATAACCGTAAGAAATACCGCCATTCTTGTAACGCCTGTTAATATAATTCTCACAAAGTTCCGATACCGACACACCTTTACCCTTATAATCTACATGTCTTACACCTACACTCCTTACAATAAAATTTAATCCATGCCGAAGAAGATATCTTAAAATAATTCCACGATCGTAACCACGGTCAAACAAAAATAAGCCTTTAGAAATATACTTATCCCTCAACATATCAAGCATCTTAAATGTCTCCGAATTCTCACTTGTAAACTCATTAGAATTGCTGCTGTATACATCAAGATACAGTGAAAATGTCCTCCCTGATAATGGGCTATAGCATACTGCATGATTTAAATGATAGCCTGGAGAAATACGACCACTACTACCATCCCTCACATTAGATATTAGCTCAAAGCTCTTACCATATGAATGGCTCAAATCTCCACCGTCAATTGATATTAATAATTTATCTTCTGACTTAGTCTCTTCGTATACATAATCAATATTATAAACATTAGAAATAAAACCCAAATTCGAATAAGAAAATGTATTCCTTTGCAGTCGCTTAAGTGTATGTTTCACTCCGCTTTTTTCATTGAGATAGCCTGATATTTGCGTAAGGTTCAAACTCTTGGTTGCAAAACATCCGGATAACATCTCAAGCAAATACTTTTGTTGGGGCTTTGTAATATAATCATGAAGATTTCTTGTGATGTTAAGCATTTTTTCCTTCACATTTTTAGCAATTTCACCTATCATAAACTGCCTCCATTTTGTTGTTATTGTTGCTTTTTTTGGTAAAAATAACATACAACATTTTGGAGGCATTATCAATCGTAAATAACTGTCAAATATAACTTCTTATATAAAAATGGGGTGATAGCAGTTTTTACTGCAATACATTTTGATTTTAATATGACTCGAACAGATAACTGCACATTAGATTTGTTAACAATTATGAAGTGCAAAAAAAGAGGGGGCGATATGCCCCCTTTCTACGGATTTATTAATGTGATGGACAACTGCAGCCTGAGCAGCCGCTTCCACAACCACCTGATTCAGACAGGTAAAGTTCAAGCCACTCGTTAAATTGGGCATCTAACCAACTTTTATCGTCATCAGACAGCTTAGTATATTGAGTTTCATAATAAGTCTTTGCTTCCTCAAGCTCTTCTTTTTCCTGATCCGTAAGCTCATCAATAAAATCCTGAGCAACTACCAATTCCTTTCTTAACTCCAACAATTCTAATCTCATAGGTGCCTCCTAATATTTTAGGAGTAAAATAGTCTTAATTTGTAAAAAAAGCAAGGGTTTTATTGAAAAATAATCCTTGAAATAAAAAAGGCCGGATAAGTCCGGCCTTGAGTATGATTAACGTTTTGAAAACTGTGAACTTTTTCTTGCTTTAGGTTTACCAGGCTTCTTCCTTTCGACCATTCTTGGGTCTCTGGTAAGAAATCCTTCTGCCTTAAGACTTTTTCTGTATTCTGGATTGTATGTGATAAGAGCCCTTGCAAGACCATGTCTTACAGCACCTGCCTGACCTGTCTTCCCGCCACCGGTAACAGTAATGTAAAGATCAAATTTACCTGCACCTTTAACCACTTCAACCGGTTGCATAATAATTTGTCTCAAGATAGCCCTTTCAAAATACTCGTCAAATGCCTTGCCATTAACAGTTATCTTACCGTTACCCGGTTTTAAAAATACACGAGCAACTGATGTCTTTCTCCTTCCTGTTCCGTAAAAGTAATCCATCTATTCCCCCTAAAACTCTATTTTTTCAGGTTGCTGAGCTGAATGAGGATGCTCACTTCCGCTATAAATCTTCAGCTTTTTAAGCATCTGTCTTCCCAGTCTATTTTTTGGAAGCATCCTTTTAACAGCCAATCTGATAACTTCTTCAGGTTTTCTATCAAGCATCTGCTCCAATGTCTTCTCTTTAAGACCGCCGAAATATCCTGAATAAGCATAATAAACTTTATCAGTAAGCTTTTTACCGGTCACTTTAATCTTTTCAGCGTTAACAACCACTACAAAATCACCTGTATCCATAAACGGGGTATACACAGGTTTATTTTTACCCATTAAAATCATAGCAATCCTTGTAGCAAGTCTTCCCAATATCTTATCATTTGCATCCACAAGGTACCATTTTTTTTCGCTATCAGCCTTTGCCCAAGTCGTCTTCATCTCAAATACCTCTCTTAGAAGCCTTTTCTTCTTTCTTTAATTCTCGCAGCCTTACCACGAAGATCCCTAATATAGTAAAGCTTAGCCCTTCTAACCTTACCGCTCTTAACAAGTTCTATGGACTCTATCCTTGGAGAATACATTGGAAACGTTCTTTCCACACCAATATCTCCAACAACTTTTCTAACCGTAAATGTTGTCCTTGCACCTGCTCGTCTAATTCTAATAACGAGCCCTTCAAATGCCTGAACCCTTTCCTTATTCCCTTCAACAATTCTGAAGTTAACTCTCAGGGTATCACCTGCGCGGAATTCAGGAACATTCTTATTCATAAATTCTGCTTCAATAGCTTCAATTAGCTTGTTGTTCATCTTTATTTCCTCCTAAAAGGCCATTAATCTTATTTAAATATATAGCAACTGCACTTCTTACCGACAGATGATTAAAACTACCTGCGCCCTTAATCGGCTCAATAGTCACATCTACCAGCTTCATCAAATCTTCCGACATCCCCCAACCGGTACCAAAAAGCAACAGAATAGGCTTGTCAAAATTTTCTTTAAGAAAGGGCTCAAGCTTCGCTCTATTCGGGGCATCCTTAGCGGACGTGGCAACGAGCACAGGCCTGCATCCTTCCTTATTCTCTATAAACTCAATTACTTCGCTTAAACTCTCTTTAATTATGGTATACTCAAAAGCCTCCTTCCTGTTAGGATTATAGGTAGCTCCGTAACCTTCCTGCCAGTGAGTTAAAACTCTTCTGGCAATTTCCCTTTGTGCTTCCAAAGGGTTTACCACAAAATAATTTTTAACGCCGAAGGTCCTACATGACCTCGATATATCGTGTAAGTCCATATTGGTTATGGACGTAGCTACAATATCACCATGTTTGTCTACCATAGGATAATGCAGCAAAGCAACATACAGACTCACACCCTTTTCAAACCTCTCAACAATTTGGGACACAAATTTACTACTTTCGACTTCGAGAGCCTTATGTTTTAGCAAATCAGGTCTATTTTGTAAAGTAATTTTTAAAGATTCTTTGTATCTCCACTCATTTATTTCCTTATGGTTGCCGTTTACCAATACATCCGGGACTCTAAGTCCTTCATATTCATAAGGTCTTGTATAATGTGGATACTCAAGTAGACCGTCACTAAAAGATTCCTCATGGAAAGACATTTCGTCTCCAAGCACTCCGGGAATAAGTCTTGCCACAGAATCTATTATAACTGAAGCCGCCAGCTCACCACCTGTCAAAATAAAATCTCCTAAGGAGATCTCTTCATCAACTACAAGTTTCCTGACTCTTTCATCTACCCCTTCATACCTTCCGCAGATAAAGGTAACACTATCATATTCAAGTAATTTTTGTGCGACACTTTGAGTATATTTTTTCCCTCTGGGGTCTAACAAGATAACATGAGTGTTTTTATCATTCGTTTTAATGCTTTTCACTGCATCACATATTGGTTCAGGTTTTAAAAGTAAGCCTTGTCCGCCACCATATTGGTAATCGTCAACGGTTTTATGTTTATCTTTTGTAAAGTCACGTAAGTTCACAGGATTTATTTTTATAAGATTTTTTTTAATCCCCTGATAAATAACACCATAAGAAAATATGGCATCTATCATTTCCGGAAAAATAGTTATAACATTATAAGTCTTCACTTACCAAACCTGCTTCATCAACTATAATAATTTTATTTTCGACATCTATCTTAGGGATATGAAATTCATTATTGGAGATAAGATACTCCTTACCATTTTCACCTTCTATTACAAAAATTTCATTGCCGCCATTGTCATAGATATCGTTCAACACACCTACAAACTTACCCTCAATAGTCATAACTTTTGCACCGATAAAATCTTCCAAATAACATTCATCTTCAGACATGTATTCTTTAAGCATCTCGTGGGAAGCATAAACGGCCAAACCGGCAAACTTTTTAGCACGGTCTATATCATCTACACCTTTACACTTAACAATAAAATTCTTCTTATTTTCTCTTACTTCTTCAACTTCATAGGAAAACATTATTTTGTCATCTTTACCCATAAGAAGATATTCCAAATCATAAAATATTTCTATATCTTCTGTTTTTGGGATTAGCTTAAAGTGTCCTTTAAGACCGTGAGTGCCCGATATTATTCCAATTTTTGCAATTTTCATTTTGATTGATTTATAAAAGAAGCCCCAAAAAGGGGCTTTTTTATTACTCTAAAATTTCCAATACTACTCTTTTGCCTTTTTTGATTCCAGCTGCATTTAAAATAGTTCTGATAGATCTTGCAGTTCTTCCCTGTTTTCCGATTACTTTGCCAAGGTCGGCAGGATCAACTCTAAGCTCAATTACAGTAGTTTTTTCGCCTTCAACCTCTTCAAGCATTACTTTGTCAGGATTGTCAACAAGAGACTTAACGATAAATTCCACTAACTCTTTCACAGTGCACCTCCATCATTTACTTAGCAGCTTTTGACTCAGCAAACTTTTTTATAATACCTGCCCTACTTAAAATATTCTTTACAGTATCAGTAGGGATAGCTCCATCTGACAGCCACTTCAAAGCTTTCTCTTCGTCAATTTTTACCTCTGCAGGCTCAACAAGAGGATTGTAATAACCCAAAATTTCGATGAATCTTCCATCTCTTCTTGCTTTACTATCAGCAACCACTACCCTGTAAAAAGGTCTCTTCTTTCTTCCCATTCTCATTAATCTTATCTTTGTAGCCACAGCTAACACCTCCTTTATCGCATTGGGAATATATTTCTTAACAATTTTTTGTCAATTTTATTCTTCCCGCCTATTTTTTTTGTAAGTTTCTTCATCATTTTATTCGTTTGCTCAAGCTGATTAATCAGTTTATTGACATCATTTACCTGTACTCCAGCCCCTCTTGCAATTCTCTTCTTTCTACTTCCATTTATAATCTTATAATACTTTCTCTCTTTTGGCGTCATAGATGAAATAATTGCCTCAAGCCTCTTGATATGCTTTTCATCTATATCGATGTCCCCCATGGCAGAAAAACCAGGGATTAACCTCAATATACTTTCAAATGAACCCATACGCTTTATCATTTTAAACTGCTGAAGCATATCATCAAAGTCCATTCCATTTTTGCTTATCTTACCCGCTATCTGCTCAGCTTCATCTTCATCAATAGCACTTTGCGCCATTTCGACAAGGGTAACAATATCACCCATCCCAAGAATTCTGGAGGCCATTCTGTCAGGATAAAAAGGCTCAAATGCATCTAACTTTTCACCAATACCAACAAACTTTAGCGGCTTACCGGTAACCTCTTTAATTGACAGAGCTGCACCACCTCTTGCATCACCGTCTAATTTTGTCAATATTACGCCGGTGATGCCCAAGAGCTCATCAAACTTCGCAGCAACATTAACTGCATCCTGCCCTGTCATGGCATCAGCTACAAAAAGTATCTCATTAGGATTTAAATGTTTTTTGATAGCGGCAAGCTCATTCATCAGATCTTCGTCGATATGAAGTCTTCCCGCAGTATCTATTATCATTACATCTTTCGCTGATTTTTTGGCTACGCTAAGCCCTTCTTCTGCTATCTTTAACGCATCGTTTATACCCCTGTTGGCATAGACGTCACATTTTAACTGTTTACCGAGGGTTTCCAATTGATCTATAGCGGCAGGTCTGTAAATATCATCTGCAACCAAAAGTACGGATTTGCCATTTTTCATAAAATGGCGTGCCAGTTTACCGGCAGAGGTAGTTTTACCGGAACCCTGCAAACCAACAAGCATTATAATAGTGGGAGGATTAGAGCTAAGTTTTAGCTTACTGTCATCCTTATCACCACCAAGGATATTTGTAAGCTCATCATTTACAATTTTTATAAAGACCTGTTCCGGGGTTAAGCTTTTTAAGACCTTTTCACCAAGGGCTTTTTCCTGAACATTTTGGATAAACTTTTTTACTACTTTATAATTAACATCTGCTTCAAGAAGTGCCATGCGCACTTGCCTGATAGCTTCCTTTATGTTGTCTTCACTAATTCTCGCCTGGCCTTTAATATTTCTAAAGACAGACTGCAACTTCTCATTTAATGCACCAAACATTTTAATCCATCCCTTGGCATCCTATTTAAATTTAGAAAGACTCTTATATTTCACGCCCAACAAGTTGTCAACTGTTTTTTGCAAATGCTTTTCAAAACTCTGTAAATTAGCACACTATATTTATCTTTAAACGCTACAATTCATTAATAACTAACCCTGTCTGAAGCTTAGGATAAAAGTAAGTGGATTTTTGAGGCATAACTAATCCATTCTCGGAGATATCTCTGATAATATCTATATCAATCCCTTTAAGCAAAAAGGACGTAACAGGAAACTTTTTCGACAGCTTATCAATTTCTTCCTCAGACTGAACAAAGTATATCCCCTCTTTTCTTAAAATTTTCTCTTCGTCCATACCCAAAGCTTCTTTTAATATTACTTCTTGTAAAATATAAGTATTAACTTTCCTATAAACAGTATGAAGCCCTTCAAAAACGTTATCAAGTAAGGTTAAACCATAGTATTTATCTGAATGTTTCCATACTATCTTTTTATTGCTATCCGCTTCCAAAAATAAGTCTTTTTCCTCTTTTGCAATCTCTTTAACAGTAAAATAGTTTTTCAATTTTTCTTTAAAATCCGCCTCGCTAAAGCTCTCATCCACCTTTACAACTCTATGAGTAGGGAATATTTTGAGCCCTTCATCATAAAAGTTAACAAACATCATCATTACATAGTCATATGGTTTTATATTTTCAGGATCATCGCCATTTAGCTCTCTCATATATTTTTTGAAATTTAATGCCGTTTCATATCTGTGATGACCGTCAGCGATGTAAACTGCCTTATCACGCATAAACTTTTCTACTTTATCAATAACCTCCGGGTCATTTACAGTCCATAGCGTATTCTTTACACCATAAATATCCACTGCAGAAGAAATAGCCATATCTTTTTTCACGGTAGAAAATACCCTTTCAAGCTTATTCTCTTTGTCCATATAAAGTCCAAAAATCTGGCTAAAGTTTGTCCTACAAGCTTTCATTAGATTAAATCTATCCTCTTTTGGCCCTGACAATGTTTTTTCATGAGGAAATACCTTACCTTTACCGAGTTCTTCCAACTTCAACAAACCGACAAATCCTGTTCTTACATAAACAGTGCCGGCATACTCATACTCTTGTTCATATATGTAAAATGATGGATTCTGGTCTTTTATTAAGATACCTTCCTCTTTCCACTCTTTGTATTCCTTAGCAGCCATCTCATATTTATCTTCCCCTTCTGGAAGAATTAACTTTACAATATTATAAGGGGACTTTGTAAGTAAGCTCTCCTTCATCTCTTTGGAAATAACATCATATGGCGGAGCAATTACATTTTTCAGAAGAGACTTTTCCAAGTTATATCTAACACCCTTAAACGGCTTAACATACACCATAATTTCCTCCCTAACCTACCAATATTTTAGCAAATTTCCGCTTACCAACTTTTAAAACGTATTCCCCTGTTTCCAGTATTGTATTTAAATCTGCCACCTTCTCCCCGTTAATAGTAATTCCCCCTTGATTGGCAAGTCTTCGTGCCTCAGAGTTTGAGCTAACAAAGTTTAATCTGTTTATAATTTCAATCACTCTAAGGCCGCTTTCAATACTGACTTCGAGTAAATCATCAGGGATCTCTTTTTTGGAAAAAAGCGTTTCAAAATGGGTTAATGCGCCTTTGGCCCCATCCTCTCCATGATATCTTTTTACTATCTCATAAGCTAAATCTTTCTTTGCTTTCATAGGATGAAGTTTTTCAGATGCTATGTCATTCTTCATTTTCTCTATATCTTCAAGACTCTTTTCACTCAACAAAAGGTAATACCTAAACATCAACTCGTCGCTGATAGACATTATTTTACCAAACATATCATTTGCCGGCTCGTTAATGCCAACATAATTACCGAGAGATTTACTCATTTTTTGAACGCCATCAAGCCCTTCAAGTATCGGAACAGTAATGGCTATTTGTGGTTTTTGCCCGTAATTTCTTTGCAAATCTCTGCCCACCAAAAGATTAAATTTCTGATCGGTGCCACCTAACTCTATGTCCGAATTTAGAGCCACAGAATCATACCCTTGCACAAGAGGATATAAAAATTCATGTATACTTATAGGTTTATTTGATTGGTATCTCTTTGCAAAGTCATCCCTCTCAAGCATTCTTGCTACCGTATATTGGGAAGCAAGTTTTATAAGCCCCGTAGTCCCCATCTCAAGCATCCATTTGCTATTGAAAGCTATCTCGGTTTTTTCAGGGTCTAATATTTTGAAAACCTGATCTTTATAAGTTTCTGCATTTTTAAGGACTTCTTCTTTGGATAAAGCTTTTCTCGTCTCATTTTTGCCGGTAGGGTCACCAATCATTCCTGTAAAGTCGCCTATAAGAAATATCACATGATGCCCAAGCTCTTGAAAATGTCTCATTTTGTGTATTAATACTGTGTGACCAAGATGCAAATCAGGGGCGGTCGGGTCAAACCCTGCCTTTACTCTTAGCGGGATATTATTATCATAAGAATAAGTAAGTTTGGCTATAAGCTCTTCTTCAACTATAATCTCCTCAGTTCCTCTTTTAATCACCTTTAATTGCTCTTCAACAGGTAACATCTATCCTCCATACATTGTATTTAAATATAACGTTATAAGGGCATCACCATAAAATATATATACAATAGTTGCAAGAGAAATGAAAGGTCCAAAGGGCAAAGGGAAATTTCTGTCTTTTTTAACTAATATCACTGGGATACCAACAATTGTGCCAAAAAGTGAGCTGAGCATAAGTATCAAAAATAATGGTTTATACCCAAGAAAAGCCCCAATCATAGCCAAGAGCTCCACATCACCAAAACCCATACCTTCTTTTTTTGTAACAATCTGATATATAAAACCCGGGAGCCAAATGATAAGCCCTCCTACCAAAAGACCTATTACCGAATTCAAAAATGTCTTTAACCCTGGAGCAACCAATAAAGACAAGACAACCCCTAAAATCATCCCTCCCCTTGTCAAAACGACCGGAATCACACCACACTCGAAATTGTCTGAATCCAGAGAGGTAAAAAAATCAGTAAATGCTATCACTAACAGCATATAAAGAAAAATAATCATCTTAAGGGTTAAAAGTGAAATTCCGAAGTATCTGTAAGCAATTAAAAATGCAACTCCTGTCACGAGCTCCACAAAAGGATACTGAATAGATATTTTAGTCTTACAGCTGCTACATCTGCCTTTTAAAAATATATAACTTAATATCGGGATATTTTCATAAAATCTTATCTTATGCCCGCAGGCTTGACAGCTTGAGCCAGGATAAACTATTGACTTACCGTAAGGGAGTCTGCAGATTAACACATTCATAAAGCTTCCAAATATTAAGCCCAGTGTAAAAAAAATAACCGAATACATTTATTTTAGCTTTCTTTCAGAGCTACTTCCACCGTAAACTTTTCATCATCCACATTAAAAAATACTCCAAGACATGGAACGTTTGATGGCCTTTTTATTTTGTGCCCTTTCCCTACAATGACATTTGGAATAGAAATCTTAAACCTCAACCCTTTCTCGGAAAATACCTTCTTGGTGCTTCCTGCAACCATATTGATAAGCTCTCCAACCGCATCCACAACATCATCATCTACTTCACTTTTTTCTTCGCCCAAAAACTTTGACACAACTTTTAACGCCAATTTTTCAGGCAGACTAATTACAACAGAGCCTACGGCCTGACCGGCAAGCCCGATAACACCGGAAATATCAAAAGACGGCTCATCATCCTTTTTCAAATAAAGCTCACCTTTTTTAGGCTCTATACCTATCATTGTATTGAACACTGAAAGTGTTGACTCTATAAATGGGTTTATATACTCCGCCTTCATCTATGCCCCCTGCACCGAGATTAATGTTATGCCGTTTTTTTTAGCAAAATTTTCGCACTCTTTCTTGTCTACTATAAACGTTTTACCAGCCTCTACAGCCAACAGCCGGCCTTTATTATCCGCTATTTTTTTTAAAGTGTCAACTCCTACCGTCGGCACATCAAATCTTTCATCCTGGTCAGGTTTGGCTACTTTTACCACAATTCCACCTTTTTTAGCCAACTGTAACCCTCTTTCTATTGCCGCATCAGTGCCTTCAATCGCCTCTAACGCCATTACCGCCTTGTTTTTAACGACTACAGTTTGCCCAATGTCGAGCCTTCCCAGCTCTTTTGCTATCTTAAATCCAAACTCGATATCCTCTTTTTCCTTATTGGTAGGACTTTTACCTATAATAATATTTTCTTCTGCAAGAAGACTTTTGAGGACGTCCGTCTGTTTTAAAACATTTATGCCCATTTTACTTAGCTCATCTATGACAGCATTCATTATCGTATCGTCCTTTCTGTCTTTGAGGGAAAATAGGATTTTAACCGCCTTCATATCTAACTTCAGATTGTTATAAAGGAGAGATTTGTTGACCTTCCCCGCAAAAATCACATCGGTAACACTCTCTTTCTTTAAAACATCAAGAATCTTGCCTACCTGACCCACGCTAAGACTGTAGACAACAATACCGTTAGTCTCTATACTTTGATTAAACTCTTCACTAAAAGTAACAACTATAAACTCTTTGTTTGCCTCCTGTAACGATCTCACAGCAAATACAGGAAGCTTACCATAACCTGCTAATAAAGCAATTTTCAAGAATTTACCTCACACCTGCCCTCTTTTTTCTTTAAAATTTTATCCACCTCAAGGGCAACTTTAAGGGACCTCAATTCATGCTTTACGGAAACTATACGTGGCTTTTTCCCTTCAATGCAGTCAATAAAATGCTTTATTTCCAACTTTAAAGGGTTATCTTTGTAAACAAAAAGTCTTTCTAATATATATTCATTTTTATACGTCAGCTCTTTATTCCCAAATATATGTTGGGAAAGACCTTTTCTATAAATATTAATGTCCTGACTTGTGTAATCAAGATGAATAAATGCATCCTCTTGGGAGATACTCATCGTCCTGTCTTTCTTTTGTGTGATTCTGCTTACAAGAATATTGGCGATAGCATTGTTTTCAAATACCAAGCTAACAGATGCAAAGTCGGGTAAATTTGAATAGACCTTACTCCCTTTTGCTTCCACATCAATAACTTCCTTATTCATTATATTCAATATGATATCAATATCGTGAATCATCAAATCAAGAACAATGCTGTCATCCTTCATCCTTTCAACATACGGCCCAACCCTTCTTGATTCTATAAGATAGGGGTTGTCTACTATTTTTTTAAGCTCCTGCACGGCACCATTAAATCTTTCAACGTGCCCTATATGTAATACAAGATTATTCTTCTCGGCAATTTCAAAAAGCTCCACCGCTTCTTCAAAGTTTGTTGTAATCGGTTTTTCCACCAATACATGTTTCCCTTTCAACAAACACTTTTTTACTATTTCAAAATGAAATTTGGTAGGTGCGGCAACTGTTACAATATCTACCTTATCAAGTATATCTTCATAATTAACACTGGAATAAACATTAAATTTCTCTGCTTTTTCTCTAAGGTTTTCTGCATCTACATCACTCAGTGCCGTTAGTTTTACAGAAGGTATTTCATCATATAAATTCAGATGGTATGACCCCATCCGTCCGATACCAATCAAACCCATTCTTAGCATAATTATCTCCTGGTTATCCCTCTTTTTGAACTTTTAAGGAATTCACAAAATTCAACTACTTCATCACAGCCTGCAAGTTTTTCAATCTCAGCTATGGCATCTTCAAGAAGCAGGCTTCTATCTAAAAATATAGCAAGAGCTTTTTTTAGGCTGCTGCGTGCTTCAGGCCCTACACCGTTTCTTCTTAGACCAACTATATTCAGTCCGTGAACAATTGCCGGATTCCCTTCAATAAGACAAAATGGCGGCACATCTTTTACGATTCTTGACATCCCACCCACCATAGCCATTTTACCAATTCTTACAAACTGATGAGTGCCGGTAAGCCCAGAAATAACTGCCCTGTCACCAACATGTGTATGACCTGCAAGGGCCGCATAGCTCGTCATTATAACGTTATTCCCCACTTTGCAGTCATGTGCTATGTGGACAGAGTTCATGATAAAACAATTATCCCCTACCTCAGTAACCCAATCTTCTTTGGTGCTCGCTCTGTGAATTGTAGTAAACTCTCTTATCCTGCAATTTTCTCCAATCACAAGCTTAGTATCTTCACCCTTGTAACTTAAATCCTGTGGAGCACCGCCGACGTGAACATTAGGAGACAGTATTGTACCTTTTCTTATTTCGGTATTTTCTTCAATTACACTGTTGACACCAATTTGAACATTATCGTGTATTATACAATTCTTACCTATAAAAACATTAGGTCCGATAATAGCGTTTTCTGAAACCTCAGCTGTTTTATCAATAATAGCAGTATGATGTATCATTATTTCTCCTTTACCATAGCCATAAATTCAGCTTCACATGCGATCTCACCTTCTACGGTTGCGACCCCTTTCATTCTCCAAATATTTCTTTTCTTTTTTACCAACTCCACATCAAGCAACAATGTATCCCCCGGCACGACGGGTCTTCTGAATTTGACATTATCAATTGCCATAAAATAAACAAGTATATCCTCGTGTGTCTTGTCATTTTGCTCATTAAGTGCAATTAATCCTCCCGCTTGAGCCATAGCCTCAACAATTAAGACTCCAGGCATAACAGGCTCACCGGGGAAATGCCCCATAAAAAAATTTTCGTTTATAGTAACATTTTTTATAGCTTTTATGGAGGTATCGTTAATTTCGAGTACCTTATCCACTAATAAAAAAGGGTACCTGTGCGGTAAGTTATTCATTATCGTTTTAATATCCATAAATCACCCTTTAAGTAATTTATCAATCTGTTTAAGAGTATTTGCTATATCTTTAAGTGCCGATTGATTTTTAAGCCATTTTCTGTGTTCGACCAAAGGAACACCTGAATAAACTCCCGACTCTGTAATATCTGACATCACACCAGATTTGGAAGCCAGCATCACACCGTCAGTAATATATACATGATCAGCGATACCAACCTGTCCGCCAATTACAACAAAATTGCCGATTGTTGTGCTTCCTGCGATACCTGTTTGAGACACTATTATGCAATGTTTCCCAATTTTAACATTATGACCAATCTGAACAAGATTATCAATCTTAGTGCCTTCACCTATCACGGTAGATGACAAGGCTCCCCTGTCAATGGAGCTATTTGCACCTATTTCAACATTATCTTCAATCACTACATTTCCAACTTGCCTTATCTTAATATGACCTTTTGGGGTATTCAGGTATCCAAAGCCATCTGCACCAATAATCGCACCTGAATGTATGGCAACATTATTTCCTATTTTGCACCCATCATATATCACAACATTTGGATAAATCGCCGTATTTTCACCTATCTCTACATCTTCGCCTATAAAAACATTTGCACCAATATAAGCATTTTTACCAATTTTTACTCTATCTTTAATCACAGCAAACGGCTCAACGGTAACATTATCACCTAAATTTGCACTTTTAGAAACAAACGCCTTATCTGAAATATATCCAATATGTTCTTTTTCAGGGTAAAAAATATCGGTCAATGCAATCATTGCACTTTTAATTTCATCTACAATAACTACAGGCTTATTAACATACTGCTGAAACTTCTTGGTAGTCACAACAGCCACAATGCTTGGATTGTCAATAAATCCAATCATCTTTTTAGAGCTTAAAACAGACAAGCTCTTGTCTTTTGGCATATCCAAAGATGTAAAATTTAAAACTTCAACATCTTCACCTATAAATTCAGCATTTAATATCTTTGCAATCTCTGACAAAAGCATATTATTTCTTGTGCCACTCTTTGTTATATCTGTCTATAAGGATATCGGTGATATCAATCTTTTTAGAGTTATACATTACACCTGACTCTTTTGCCTCAACTATTAAATCATAATTGAGCTCTTTGCCAAGTTTCTCTACTAATTCAGCCAACTCTCTTGCAATTTTAGCAACATAATCTTGTTCTTTTTTCTTAAGCTCATCATTGGCATCTTTTACAAGTCTTTGAACTTCTTTTAATTTTTTCTGATATTCATCAAGTTTCTTCTGTTTAGCTTCTTCCGTAAGAAGTGAACTCTGATTATTTAATTCTTCCTGCATCTTTTTTAAAGCTTCGCTCTCTTTATTAATTTCCTGCTGCATCTGATCATACTCTTTTTTCATCTTAGCAACGGCATCTTTACCGGCATCACTTTCATCAAGGGCTTTTTGCATATTAACAACACCAATCTTTACTTCCGCAAAAGCTCCCGTAGTAATAAACATTGATAAAACTAAAAGCACTCCTAAAATCTTTTTCATAAACTAACCTCCAAATATATTTTTATTTTTTAAAACATTCCGCCAATTGAGAAATCCCACCTGTCGCTGGATTCTCCTTGTTTCTTATCTAATTTCTTACCATATTCAAGCCTTAAAGGACCAATTGGGCTATACCATCTAAACCCAAATCCGGCTGACTTCCTTAAATCATATGAAAAATACGCTTCACCTTCGTCATAAACCTGACCTGTATCATAAAATATCACGCCCATAAGATTTGCTGACTCTGAAATAGGGAAGACTGCTTCTACGTTAAATAACACATATTTGTCCCCACCATAATCATAACCATTCTCATCTTTAGGTGAAATATCTCCATATTTAAAACCTCTTACACTGTACATGCCGCCCAATCTGAACCTTTCATCAATAGGCAAAGGATTGTTGTCAAGTGAAGTAAGATAACCAACCTCACCGTGAATCATACCAACAAATTTCCAAAACAGTGGAAAGAATTGTGAACTTTCAAGCCCTGTTTTCATATAATTGTTATCACCGCCAAGTACGCCGCCGGCATATTTTACGTATAATCTTGACTTATTCCCTTTGGAAGGTGTGAGCGGGTGGTTTGTGGTGTTATAAGCAAGTGTCGGGGTAAAACTTATCGTGGTAGTTTTCCCTTTCTGCTCTTTAACATAATCTGACGCATCTGTGTCTATATTGTATATGTCTTCAACATCATATGCCATTTTATAATACATATAAAGTTTTCTACCAATTACCGGATGCCCTAACCTTAACGCAACACCTTCGGATTTCTTTGTATAGTCATAATAACTTCTCTCAAGGCTGTAGACATCAAACCCAAACGTTATAGGTCTGTCAAACAACCATTTATTTGTAAAACTCAATGTGTAGTCTGTCCTATTTGATGAAAACTCTCCCTTTAAATTCAACGAATAACCTAATCCAAAAAGATTGTCTTTCTGTATTTGCAAAGTGCCTACAAAGCCGTCCAATGTAGAATACCCTGCACCTATACTAAATGTACCGGTCGGTTTTTCCTTAACATTTAGTTTTAATTTCATCTTATTATCCGGCAAAGGCTCTTCAGACATGGTAACTTCTTCAAAATAGTTCATATATTGAACATTTTGTTTTGAATTTTTAATCCTTGCACTGCTATAAATATCCCCTTCAGCAATACTTAGCTCTCTCCTTATTACCCTGTCTCTTGTTTTCTCATTACCAAATATTTCGATGCGCTCAATCCTATAAAGCATATTTTCTTCGATATTATAGGTTATTTTTACAATGTGTTTTTCATCATCCACATTCGTTTCAGGGTCAACGTTAGCAAAAGGGTATCCGATTGAAGTAAATGCATCGGTAAGAGCTTCTATATCTTTTTGAAATTTTTCGCTGCTAAAATAATCACCCGGTTTCAGACTAGCTCTTTCAAGGAGTGTCTTTTCGTCAATATGAACATTCCCCTTTACATTTATGCTGTCTATTTTATATCGGGCACCTTCGACAATCCTAAAAATCAACGTAATTTTTGTTTTATCATCATTATAAATAATTTCAGGCTCTGCCACCTGAACTCTCATAAATCCGTTATTGAGATAGTGTGCCCTGATTCTTTCCCTATCAAGTGCAAGCTCCTCACTAACAAGCTTTCCACTCCCTGTAAGCCATGAAAAAAATCCTTTTTCATCAGTTTCAAGAAGCTTTTTAATCTCTTTGTCTTTATAAAATTCGTTACCAAGTATCTCAATCTTTCTTACTTTCGCTTCCTTCCCTTCATCAATACTGAAAATCAGGTCAACACTATTGTTCCCCCTTTCCTCAATATCATAATTAATCCTGACATTAAAAAAGTTTTCATCCTGATATTTCTTTCTAATCTCTTTAATAGTAGCTTCTATTTTTCTCTTATCAAAAGGCTCACCTTCATTAATAGCCAATTTTTCTTTTAAGCTTTCCTCGCTAATCTCATTATTGCCCTCAAAATATATCTTATTTACAAAAGGTTTCTCATCGACTTTGTAGATAAGAACAATTTCATCCCCTTCCACTTCCAAATCTGCATTGATATTCAAGAAAAGACCTGTTTGATAAAGTTGCCTTATGGAGTTATCAATCTTTTCAAGGTCAAAATCACTCTTTTCACTAACCGTATACTGCTTGATTTTGGTTTCAGGCACCCTTTTGTTGCCAGTTATTTTAACTTTGTCTATCTGAGTTGCAAATACTGCAGTACTTAAAAACAAAACCAGAAAAATAATCAATTTTTTCATAAATTTTCTTCCAATGTATTTATTATTTTTTTAAGTCTGTCATGCTTATATTTCAATAGATTTTTGTTAGCAATAAGTCTTGCCGTAGAATCCATAATCGTTTCTACCTCTTTTAGCCCATTTTTTCTCAGTGTCTCTCCGGTCGATACCAAATCAACTATAACATCGGAAAGATTCAATAAAGGCGCTATCTCGATGGAGCCGTAAAGTTTGATAACTTCTATAAAGATACCTTTACCCTGAAAAAAGTTCTTTGCAATATTGACAAATTTTGTAGCAACACGCATATCATGGTAATATGTGACATCAAAATTCTCAGGAGCAGCAACACACATCCTGCAAAATCCAAAACCGAAGTCAAGAAGCTCATATACATCAGCTCTGGTTTCCAAGATTATATCCTTACCAACCACACCCAAATCACAAGCACCATACTCCACATATGTGGTGACATCCATGTTGCGAATCAAAATAAATTTTATTTTATTCTTACTGTCTTCAAAAATCAGCTTCCTTGAGTTAAAGTCTATGCAACCTTTTTCAACAATATTAAGTTTTTCAAGCAGACTCAAAGTCTCTTCCGCAAGCCTACCCTTAGGCAGTGCAATTGTAATATAATCTTGCATATCTATTCTCTCTCTCTTCTAATATCTGCAGATAGAGCTCTTAATTTCTCGTCAAACTTTTCATACCCTCGGTCAAGATGATATATCCTGTGAACCTGTGATTCACCTTCTGCAGCGAGTGCTGCTATCACAAGAGAAGCACTTGCTCTCAAATCAGAAGCCATCACTTGAGCTCCTGTAAGCTTATCTTCCCCTTTTATTACTGCTGATCTATCCTTTAATTTTATATTTGCTCCCATCCTCTTAAGCTCAGATACATGCATGAACCTGTTTTCGAAGATATTTTCCGTAATCACAGACAGTCCGTCAGACAATGCCATCACTGCCATTAATTGTGCCTGCATATCGGTCGGAAACCCCGGATACGGCAAGGTTGTCACATCAACCGCCTTAGGTTTTTTATCCATAACAGCGACAATACTGTCTTCACCTACTTCCATTTTAAGCCCTATTTCGGAAAACTTTTCCAAAACAGACGTCATTGCCCATACAGGGCAATTAAGTAATTTGATTTTTCCGCCTGTAGCAGCCACCGCTGCCAAAAATGTGCCTGCCTCTATTCTGTCGGTCATTACACTGTAATCCACCGGGTTAAGCTCACTGACCCCTTCTACCTCAATCGTTTTAGTCCCTTCGCCAGTAATTTTGGCCCCCATTGCCTTTAAAAATCTTGCCAAATCTATTACTTCAGGCTCCTGAGCCGCATTTTTGATTACTGTTGTACCTTCAGCCAAAGCCGCAGCCATCAATATATTTTCAGTGCCGGTCACTGTCACTATATCAAAATTTATAACACTACCTTTAAGTTTGTCGCATTTTGCATTTATATACCCATGTTCAACTTCAATTTCTGCACCCATCTGCTTTAAAGCTTTTATATGCAAATCCACAGGCCTTTCCCCGATAGCACAACCACCAGGCAAAGAAACTTTTGCCCTCCCTCTTTTAGCCAAAAGTGGCCCCAGTACAAGAATACTTGCCCTCATTGTCCTAACAAGGTCATAATCGGCAGTGAAAAGTCCCAAATTTTCCGTATTGATAACTGTAACATCATTTTCTTTTTGAGTCGATGTGACACCGAGTGTTTCAAGAAGCTTAAGCATAGTAGAAATGTCTCTTAATTGAGGAATATTTTGAAGCAAATATTTACCCTCAGCAAGAAGCACAGCAGATAGTATCGGTAGAGCAGAATTTTTAGCACCGCTTATTTTTACGTTGCCAAAGAGCTTTTTGCCACCATTTATAACTAATTTTTCCAAATCATCACCCTTTTATTTCCAAAATAATCTTCAATAAACTCTATATTTTTCTCAAAATACAGCTCAGCAAGCCTTTCTGCCTGGCCGGAGCCAATCTCGAAAAAAATTAATCCATCTTTTTTACATAATTTATCCAATATAAACAACATATTTTTATAAAAAAATGTATCATCCCCATCAACAAAAAGTGCCATATCAGGCTCGTACTTTATAAATTCACAGTAATCATCCATCCTGTTAATATACGGAGGGTTCATAGCAATAACGTCAAACTTATCGTTTATAAAGGTATCAACTTTAAGCACATCACCGTTTATTAGATAAGCCCTGTCATTTAGCCCTAAATCATATATATTTTTCCCTGCAACCTTTAATGCTGCATAGCTTAAGTCAACACCGTAGCCGATAGAGTTTTCAAGCTCCTTTAACAACGCAATCAATATACAACCGGAGCCTGTGCATAAGTCTAAAATTTTATATTGCTTACCTCTATCAACACTATTAAGAACACTCTCTACAAGAGTTTCCGTCTCTACTCTTGGAATTAACACATTTTCATCTACATAGAGTTCATAACCGAAAAAATCATGTTTTTTCCGTAAGTATGAAATAGGATACCCGTTTTTTGCAAGAGCCACGCTATTGATTGTTTTTTCATTTGTAAGAATAAGTTCATTAAGCTTTGTCAAAACCATACTTCTGTCAATACCTGTCAAATAGGACAGAAGATCTATTGAAGCTGCTTTAGATAGATGTGGAATATATGTCTGAATGTATGAAAAAAGCTCCCCTATTCTTATCGGCACATCTTTTTTCAACTCAAAAGACATTTTATGGTTTACAGACCTGCCTGTTTTAATTTTTCAGTCTGGTCGTAGGTTATCAGTGCATCTATAAGCTCATCCAGTTCACCTTCCAATACCCTGTCAAGGTGATAAATAGTAAGATTTATTCTGTGGTCAGTAACCCTATTTTGAGGAAAGTTATAAGTCCTTATCCTTTCACTTCTATCTCCGGAACCTACTTGAAGCTTTCGGTTTTCTGCAACCTCCTCAGCTTGTTTTCTTATCTCCATTTCAAGAAGTTTTGCTTTTAGTAGCTTCATCGCCTTTTCTCTGTTTTTAATTTGACTCCTTTCATCCTGACAGGTAACAACTATACCCGTGGGCTCATGGGTAATACGCACTGCTGAATCGGTTGTATTTACGTGCTGGCCTCCCGCACCGCTACTTCTGTATACGTCAATCCTTAGATCCGTAGGATTTATTTCTATATCGACATCTTCTGCCTCAGGCAAAACAGCGACAGTACAAGCAGATGTATGAATCCTGCCACCTGATTCGGTAGTCGGTATTCTCTGGACTCTATGCCCACCTGCCTCATATTTTAATCTGCTATATGCCCCATGCCCTTTAATTAAAACAACTACCTCTTTGTAACCACCTACACCTGTTTCATTAAAATCCACAATCTCCGTTTTCCACCTTCTCATTTCTGCGTAACGTGTATACATTCTTAAAAGATCGCCGGCAAAAAGTGAAGCCTCATCACCACCTGTACCTGCCCTGATTTCAAGGTATATATTTTTTTCATCATATGGGTCTTTTGGCAAAAGCAGTAATTTTAACTCTTCTGTCAGCTTTGCTATCTTTTCTTTGTTTTCATCGATATCCATTTCCGCCATTTCAACCAGCTCTTTATCATCAGAAGTTTTTAAAATCTCTTTGGCCTCATCGATGATTGTTAGCACAACTTTATATTCTTCATATTTTTCAACTATTGGCTTTAAATCCGATAGTTCTTTGGCAAGTTTTTGGTACTTCTCCTGATCGGATATTATGGCCGGGTCACTAATCATGCCTGTTATCTTATTATATTTATCAACAATTTCTTCAAGCTTACTAAACATATATCAGCTCCTCAGAATCATTATTTTCACCAAGTGCTTCTTTTATTGATATAAGCGCAACCTCAAGTTGAGAGTCATCAGGCTCCCTTGTAGTAATTTTTTGAAGCCATAATCCCGGCTTTATCAGCATGTTTACAATAAAATTATCTTTATATTTGCTACTTAATTTTAAGACTTCGTATGAGATACCTGCAATCACAGGGAGCAAAATCAATCGGGATGATAGTTTTATTAGGAAATGAGAATCCTTAGGTATTAAAGAAAATACAAAAATACTGACTATCATAACAATTAGCAAAAAACTTGTACCGCATCTTGGATGTAGTCTGCTCATCCCTCTGGCATTTTCAACTGTCAACGGGAGTCCGCTCTCATACGTAAAAATCGCCTTATGCTCTGCACCGTGATACTCAAAAACCCTTTTGATATCCTTCATAAAAGATATTATATAAATGTAAGCAACAAAAAATATTACCCTAATTACCCCATCAACAGCATTAAACACCAAAAAAGATTCTTTAATAGCGGGAAAAACATGCTTTAGCATCTCCGTCAAAAAAAGCGGGAGAAAAACAAAAAGAAGTGCACCGAGTCCAAGCCCCATGACCATTGCCGCAAATATCTCTTTCTTAGTGACCTTTTCACTCCCTTCCCCCATGGCATGATATGCACTGAAATTAAGTGCCTTAACACCTAAAACAAGTGCATTGTAAAGACCTATTAGCCCTCTTAAAAAAGGTTTCTTAAATAATTTATTATTATCTATCTTTACCTTTTCTTTCTTTACCACAATCTTTTTATCTTCACGACGAACAGCTATGACCAAGCTCTCAGGGGCTCTCATCATTACGCCCTCAATCACAGCCTGACCGCCGATATCTACACATTTTCCCATATTTTCACCTAAGAAAAAGAGCTAATTAAGTCTGCCGCTCTCTTTTAGAAATTTTTTATACTTTTCCCTGACTTCACTCGCTTTACCGCAAGTGAATTCATTTTCCGGACAAGGTCCGAAAACACACCCAGGGCCTGCTTTAGAAAAAATAGAAGGAGCCACTTTGATGCACTCTTCAAGCATCTTTTCAGCCATTTTACGGATTTCCCACTGCGCTCTGTTGCAACACCTTATCCTGAAAAAGTGTAACAACTCTCTGGCGTTCATAGTTACAATAATCTTGGTTTCACAAGCGTTAGGAAGAATATATCTGGCATCTTCACTCGGAATGCCCAAACTTACTAACTCGTCGTAAAAAGATGCAATATTTTCCATCAACTTTTCATATTTCCCTGCCGCATCACTATTTTTTATAGTTTCTGGGAAAATATACTCAAACCCATCCTTATGCTTCACATATCTCTGAGATTTTTGAGAATAACTTGCTATTCTATGCCTTACAAGCTGATGGGTCAACGCTCTTGACACACCTTCTATTCCAAATGAAAAACTAACATGTTCAAGAACTGAATGATGCCCGATTCTAACAATTTTCTCAATAAATGACTCTACGTCACTTTTGGAAAGTTTTTCATTCAAGCCATCTATATCTGAATCGGTATAACAAAGCTTTGCCGCCAAAGCGGCCAAGTTTTCAGGATCAAAGGTATGCCTTAGGAGACATACCTTTACATCAACATTTTTAGACAAAGCTCTTCCCAAATCTACTTAGATTTTTTATTAGCGTTAGCATCACCGTATTTCTTCATAAACTTCTCAACTCTACCTGCAGCATCAACAAATTTCTGTTTACCGGTGAAAAACGGGTGGCAAGCAGAACAGATTGCAATACTGTCCTTTTTGGCTGTGGACTTAGTCACTATCTCATTTCCACAAGCACATTTAAATATCACTTCTTTGTATTCAGGATGGATTCCTTCTTTCATATCTCTACTCCTTTTATCAAAAATATCTACGCAAGATTTCTCTACTAACACACTTAAACTATTTTATCAACAAAAATCATATTACTTATTCATAGATTCCAAAAATTCTTTATTGGTTTTAGTCCCCTTTATCTTATCAAGGAAAAATTCCATAGCATCTACTGAATTCATATTATTTAAGAATCTTCTTAAAATCCACACTTTATTTATTTCATCTTTATCAAGAAGGAGCTCTTCCCTTCTCGTACCAGATTTATTAATATCAATAGCAGGAAAAATTCTCCTTTCAACAAGTCTTCTGTCAAGATGAAGCTCCATATTACCGGTACCCTTAAACTCTTCAAAAATAACTTCATCCATTCTTGAACCGGTATCAATAAGTGCCGTAGCTATGATTGTCAAGCTGCCGCCCTCTTCTATATTTCTTGCTGCTCCAAAAAATCTTTTAGGTTTATGAAGCGCATTTGAATCAACGCCACCGGACAAAACCTTCCCGCTGGGTGGCTCAATAGAGTTATAAGCACGAGCAAGCCTTGTGATACTGTCAAGGAGTATGCACACATCCCTGCCTGTCTCAACTAATCTTTTAGCTTTATTTAAAACCATTTCCGATACCTGAACATGTCTGTAAGCAGGCTCGTCAAATGTAGAACTTACCACTTCCGCGTTAACTGACCTTTTCATATCTGTAACTTCTTCCGGACGCTCATCGATGAGCAAGATAATCATATAAACTTCAGGGTGATTTTCCGTAATACTATTTGCAACAGATTTTAGCAGCATCGTTTTACCTGTTTTAGGGGGAGCAACAATCAATCCCCTCTGACCTTTACCTATCGGAGAAATCATATTGATTATTCTGGTATCATATTTGGTAGGGAAAGCCTCCAAATTAAGTCTTTCTTCAGGGAAAAGCGGAGTCAAGTTTTCAAAAAGATTTCTTTGGCGATTTGGCTCAAGAAAATTTATCTTTTCAATCTTTAAAAGAGCAAAATACTTCTCATTGTCCTTAGGTGGCCTGATTTCACCTTCTATGGTATCACCGTTTCTAAGCCCAAATTTTCTTATCTGTGCGGGTGAAACATATATATCGTCAGGACCCGGCAGATAGTTATACCCCGGTGACCTTAAAAAACCAAAGCCATCAGGAAGTATTTCAAGCACCCCTTGACCGTAAATCTGACCATTGTTAGCACTTGTGGCTTTTAGAATTTCAAAAATTAACTCTTGCTTTAATAAACCCTGAGGATTTTCAACACCTGTTTTTTCAGCAATTTCAACCAGCTCCTCAATAGAGCATACCTTTAAATCGGATAAATTCACGATCTACACCTCTTTTCTGAATAATTTAGTCAATCGACATAAAAATTTTGTTTTGTAAGGTTTCCTTCACTTTTCTTTGGATTTTGAAGACCTTCGGATAACCTTTTTTTAAACTCATCAAAACTTAAAGTCAAGTTTTTTATACTTCTTTTTTTAGCTTAAATTTCAAGCTCACGACCATAAACTTTTATAATAATCTCTCTTGCGGTTTCTTCTACAGATTTATTCGTAGTATCAACAACATGCCAACTTCTGTTTCTGCTCACCAAATCATACACCATTTCTACCTCTTCAAATATCTTTCTTAAATCGGTATATCTGCTGGAAGTTTTGTAATGTTTTAATCTTGCCATCCTTACCTTTTGCAATACCTCAGGGTCCATTATCAAACACACAACCTTATTCTGGTCCACTTCAAAAATCTCTTTCGGCAATTCTACTTCAGGCACAATAGGAATGTTTATGACCTTAAACCCCTGCTGCCCCAAAAAGAATGAAGTAGGTGTCTTTGATGTCCTTGAAAGTCCAAGTAACACGATATCAGCTTCATGAATCCGCTTTAAGGTTTTACCGTCATCATGACTTATACAAAATTCAACAGCTTCAATCCTTTTAAAGTATTTGGAGTCTACCTTTCTTAAAAGATTTGGATTTTCTTTTGGTGTTTTACCCAAGAAGTTTTGAAGCTTCTCAACAGGAGGCCCAAGTATATCATGGTGTGGAATCCCCTTCGAATGACATACTTCATGAACAAGCTGCCTTAAACTTTTTTTTGCCATGGTAAAGGCTACAAAACTGTCATCTTTTGATATCTTATTTATAACGTTTATTACCTTTTCTTCAGAATCAATTTTTGAATAAATACTTAGTCTTGCCTGAGGGTCATCAAACTGTATCAAGCATGCCCTTAAAATATTTATTGCACTCTGCCCTGTCCCATCAGAGAGGATATATATTTTTTTTGAAGCCTTTAAATCACCCTCGCTAATCACTTCGTAATTCACTTTATCATCTCCATAAAATCATCCTCGCTGATAATTTTTACATTTAACTTTTTAGCCTTATCAAGCTTGCTGCCCGGAGAATCACCTACAATAAGATAGTCCAAATCCTTATTAACACTTCCTAAAACATTCCCGCCATTTTCTCTAATTAGCTCTTCTATATCTTTTCTGCTTTTGGAAAGCTTCCCTGTAATAAGAAAGTTTTTACCGTTTAACTTATTAGGAATATTCTTTTTTTCAACCTCAAATTTCAAACCGACACTTTTAAGCTTTTCTACAAGTGTGACAAACTTCTCCGACCTACAAGTAGTGTAGATAGAGTGAGCCACAACATCACCGACATCCCTTACAGATATCAGTTCGTCTACCGTTGCCTGCATAAGATTATAGATATTTCCAAAATGCTGTGCAAGCACCTCGGCAGTCTTTTTCCCCACATGTAAAATTCCAAGTCCGTAAAGTACTTTGTCAAAAGGTTTATCTTTTGATTTATTTATGGCGGTTAAAAGGTTTGACACCGACTTTTCCTTAAACCCATCAAGCTGCAACAGCTTGTCTTCGTCCAACTCAAAAATATCCGAAATAGATTTTATAAACCCCTTTTCAACAAGCTGCTCTACTACCTTTTCCCCAAGCCCCCTAATATCAAGGGCATCTCTTGACGCAAAATGCAATATAGAAGATTTTATTCTTGCAGGGCAATCTGAATTTACACACCATGCAGAAACATCCCCTTCCTCCATTAGCAGTTTCTCTTTGCACACGGGGCAAAAATCAGGGAAATTTATCTCTTTTACATCTTTTCTATCTTCTTTAACGACCTTAACAATCTTCGGTATAATTTCCCCGCTCTTCTCGATAAAAACCGTATCCCCAATCATAACTTGAAGACGTTTAATTTCATCAAAATTGTGTAAAGTTGCTCTTGAAACCGTAGACCCTGAAATAGTTACAGGCTCCAAAATGGCAACGGGCGTCACCCTGCCTGTCCGTCCCACCTGAAATACGACATCTATCACTTTTGTAGTCATCTGCGTAGGTGGGAATTTGTAGGCAACAGCCCATTTCGGATATTTAGCGGTAAAACCTAACCTATCCCTAAGCCTTATATCATCTACCTTTACGACAACTCCATCTATCTCAAATTCAAGACGATCCCGCAAACTTTGCAATTTATTAATTTCATCTATTATATCTTTCAACTTAACCTTCTTGACAAGATTACTAACTTTAAATCCAAGCTCTTTTAAAAAATTAAGATTCTCATAGTGGCTTGAAGACAAATAGCCGTAAGCCAATGAGTAAAATAGTATATCAAGATTTCTCTCACTTGCTATTTTGGAATTTAATACTTTTAAAGTGCCGGCAGCGGCATTTCTCGGATTGGCAAAGAGGTTCAAGCCCTGTTTTTTCCTCTCTTCATTAATTGCCTCAAAACTCTTTTTAGAAATAAAGACTTCACCCTGCAATATCAACTTTTGCTTTTCGTCTATTTTCAAAGGGAGAGTCCTGACAGTCTTTATATTGTGAGTAACATCTTCACCAAATTCCCCGTCCCCCCGTGTCAGCGCTTGCTTCAAAACACCTTCTTCGTAAGTAACCGATATTGCAGCACCGTCAATTTTTGGTTCAACGGTAAAATAAATTTCACTTTCACCAAGCTCCCTTGCAATCCTTACCAAAAAATTGTCCAACTCAGCCTCATTATACACATTATCAAGGGAATACATTCTGACTTCATGTTTTACCGTATTGATACTATCTACAATATCAGCCCCTATCTTCACCGAAGGGGAATACTCTACCTTCCATTCGGGATGCTTCTCTTCCATCTCTATTAAGTTTTTCAAAAGCATATCGTATTCGAAATCACTAATTACAGGGTCATTTAATACATAATATCGATAGTTGTAGTAATTTATTTTATCAACAAGGTCTAAATACTCTTTTTGTGTCATATGTACCTTCTTAGAATCGCACCTTCTTGAATTTCCTTGTCTGTCTTTAAGATGTACCTGCCATTTGGTTTGGTAAAATCAACGACTCTGCCTTCAATGTCATAGATTTCAGCCTTTATGACATCTTCGCTTAAATCCGTATTTAATACGCAAATTTCTTCTCCACCCAATATCTTACCTTTACACATAAAAGTGACTTCATTGCCTTTAATCCCCTCAACCAAACCTAAATAGTCTGTATTTCTAACATAAGATGAAGTGGCATAATTCATCGAGCTTTCATCAGGATTACCGTTAAAAAAGGCCGTAGTAAAATGCCTGTTGCTTACAGAAGACAAAAGATCAAAAAGTTTTTGTCTGTCTTTAAGTTTTCCAAACTGCGATAACTCATCTATAGCCTTCCTATAAACCCCCGTGACAACGGAAACATACATTGAGCTTTTCATCCTTCCTTCAATCTTAAAGCTTTTCACGCCAATATTCATCAATTCGTCCAAATGGTCAAGCAAACACAAATCTTTTGAGTTGTAAATATAACTTCCCCTTTCATCTTCAAATATCTGAAAATATTCACCCGGCCTTGTTTCTTCCATAAGATAATAATTCCATCTGCATGGGTGCGTACATTCCCCCCTGTTTGCATCACGACCGGTCATATAATTGCTGAGCACACATCTTCCTGAATGGGAAATACACATCGCACCATGTATAAAAACCTCTATTTCAAGGGAAGTGTTTTGACATATTTGAGCTATCTCATCTTTAGAAAGCTCTCTTGCCAAAATAACCCTGCTAACACCCATATCTTCCCAAAATTTTACTGACATATAATTTGTAGTATTTGCCTGCGTACTGATGTGGATTGGAAGACTCAATTGCAAATCCTTGGCAAGTTTAAAGACACCGGGGTCACTTACTATAAGGGCATCTGCTCCGATATTTTGAATATACTCAAGATACTTTGGCAGATTTTCAAAATCATAATTTCTTGCATAAATATTAACGGTTACATACCCCTTTTTGCCATTTTTGTGTAAAAAATCCAAAGCTTTCTTTAAATCATCATTTTTAAAATTACCTGACTTGGCCCTGAGGCTAAAATCCTGCCCTGACAAATATACGGCATCGCATCCAAAATTTACCGCAGAAACAAGTTTTTCAAAATTCCCTGCGGGACTTAATAATTCATAGTTCATAATTAATCACCATCACTCCGTTCCCTATCGGCAACAATGTATAATTTTTACATTTACATTTAATCTCACTGTAAAATTCTCTTAACAGTCTGACCCCTGCAATATATTTGTAAGGGATCTCGCAATCTTCCTGCAACAAATAACCATACAGCATAAAGTCGTCAAACACTACCGTTGCACCTTCGAAAATTACATTTTTTAAGTAATACCAAATTTTCCCGTAATCTCTTTTTATGGAGTCCACAAATACAAAGTCATATTTCTTAACAGTATTCTGCAAAAAGTTTTCAGCAAAATCGTGATGAAATGTCACATTTTCAGATTTAGCAAAATTTTCTTTTGCAAGATTTATCCTTATCAGGTTTGAATCGACAGCATCGATTTTAACTTCTTTGCAATAATTTAACATATATGTGGAAGCACCCGCACCGCAACCGATTTCCAAAATGTTTTTCGGTTTGAGAGAGTTTACCATACTTTTTAAAAAAAGTGCCACATCAAGTTCAAGCACAGGGATATTGTAACAGTTTGACAAATGATAAATTTTCAGAAAGTTATCATCAAAGAAGTCTCTTTTCTGCTTTTCGGAAAAAGCCCTTGAGAATATTGATCGTTCAGCCCTAATCATTTATTTTAACTTGTTTTTCGTTGGTGTCAGACGCTCGCTGATTTTTGAAGCAAACTCGGAATCTATATTTGCAATTTCGGTTAAAATTTTTCCTGCCGTCATCGGAGCCATTTTTTGAAACAAGCTCACAGCCTTGTCAAGCTCCATCTTTACAATGGCTTTGGCTGCCGACTTAGCCTTAGTTGAGCCGTAGACCTTAGCAAGTTTATCAAGATTTTCATCTTCAGCAATTCTTATTTTGTTGTAAAGCTCTTCCAACTTGGCCCTAATTGCAACGAGCTCCTTCTCTTTTTCCATCAATGACTGCTCAAAACTCTTTAATTCTTGCTCTTTCTTATTAAGCTCCGCTTCCTTTTTATTCAATATTTCTTCTTTTTGCTTCAAATTATCCGCAATAGACTTCAATTCATTGTAATCCATTGTTTCCGCATAGACCGTAAAACCGAATATACACACTATAAACAAAATAATATTAAAAATTTTCATTATTAAACCTCGTAACCACAAGCTCATCTATCATTTTCATCTCTTCTTTATTAAGATACATAAGATAATTTTTTATATGTTTATCTTTCAGCTTTTCCATTACCTTTACATCGTTCATGGCACTGACGACACTTTTCTTCTGTTTTTCAATATCACTTTCCAACCTTTTTTTCAAACCTTTTAACTCTTCAAGCTCTTTTTCCAGCTTTTCTATATAAAGCTCATACATCTTTATAAATTGAAAATTTTTCGCATCTTTCATATCCACCATATTTTTATTTATGTCAGCCAATACCTTTTCGATACCATAATTAGCTTCCTTGAGTTTATTTTGAATCTCAGTCAATTTTTTCTTTTCAAGCTCAAGCTTCCTCTCTCTATACTCAAGGACTTTTTGCAATTTAAAATCTTTTTTCATCTTAGCTCATGACAATTTCTTTAACTTTTTTAATAGAATCTTCAAATTTCCATTTTTCATTTACTTTCTGTTTCAAAAAATCGTTAATCCTTTCGATTTTAGCAATAGCCTCATCTATCCTCTTGTTAGAGCCTTTGACATAGGCGCCTATATTTATTAAATCCTCCGCCTCATTGTAAGAAGCTATCAAATCTCTAATTTTCCCTGCCATATCGTATATATCTTCATCAATTATCTCTTTCATCAACCTGCTTGCACTTGAGAGAACATCAATCGCAGGGAAGTGATTTTTAGCGGCAAGTCTTCTGTCGAGCACAATATGCCCGTCAATAATAGACCTCACGGAATCAGCAATAGGGTCATTCATATCATCCCCTTCAACCAAAACGGTATAAAGCCCCGTCACTGTCCCCTCACCTTTTTTTGTACCTGCCCTCTCAAGCAGCTTTGGCAAAAGTGCAAATACTGATGGGGTATAACCTTTTGATGTAGGGGGCTCTCCAACGGTAAGCCCAATCTCTCTTTGTGCCATAGCAAATCTTGTTACTGAGTCCATCATAAACATTACATTTTTACCTTGCCTTCTAAAAAATTCGGCAATGGCTGTAGCGACAAATGCTCCCAACTTTCTCACCAGAGGGGACTGGTCGCTGGTTGCTACAACAACAACACTCCTTTTCAGCCCCTCTTCCCCCAAATCCCTTTCTATAAATTCTCTTACTTCTCTCCCTCTTTCTCCAATAAGAGCGATGACATTTACTTCAGCAAGTGTATTTCTGGCAATCATCCCAAGTAGGACGCTCTTACCAACACCGCTACCGGCAAATATACCTACCCTCTGCCCTTTACCAACGGTAATCAAAGAATCTATTGCTTTAATCCCCGTAGGTATTGCATTTTTTATAATTTCCCTCTCCATAGGCTTAGGAGGCTCAGAGTAAACAGGCACCAATTCATAATCTTTAATATCCCCTTGCCCGTCAATTGGGTTGCCAAGTCCATCAAGGACTCTCCCCAGCAAATTTTCAGATACTTTAACAACATTACCATAGGAGACATTCTTTACTATACTCCCAGGGGCAATCCCTTCATTTTCACCGTATGGCATAAGCACAATTCTATCGTCCTTAAAACCCACAATTTCGGCCAAAACCTTTGACCCTGCAATATTTGTAATCTCACATCTCGTGCCTATTCCAAGAAGCGGCCCATCAGCCTCAATAGTAAGTCCGACTATTTTCGTGACCTTACCCTGAAGGGTGGGGGAAATTTTGGGATTAACCTTTTTAAGAACCTTTAAATTCTTCATAAAGCCGTTCTTTAAATTCTTTAATAAGACTATCGATTGTAAAATCTATCATTCCTATATTGGTTTTGACTTTCAAACCACCTTTTAAAATATTTGGATCTGCCTCGATATCATAACCTAAATTCATACCTTCCACTATCTCTTTGTCAGACGGTGAAACAATAAATGTAACGTCGGTATACTCTTTTAATTTATCCATGATATTTTTTATGACACTTTCTATCAGATTATCGTTTATCTTTCTTTCAATACCAATTATTTCCGTTATAAAGGATGTTATCAGTTTTGGAAGACTTTCATCAAGCTCATCTATACTCTTTTTTATATCAGTAATTGCACTGGTTACTTTTTCATATTCATTTGTTAGCAGGTTCAGATAATCCTTTTTCTCAGCTTCATACTTACTTTTTTGCTCCGATAAAGCCTCATCTCTACCCTTTTTAAGACCTTCCTGAAAACCCTTTTCATACCCTTTTTTTTCTGCATCTTTCAGCGACTTTTCATCAAAAGCAGGCCTTTCGTCCGTTTTTTTTGTCTGTAAATCCGCTTTTAATCCTTCAGTGCTATCAGGATTATTCGTTGAATTGAAAGATGTGAGCTCTTTAAAAGGGAATTTTTTAACACCTCTCTCCGTCGAAGTAAATGTTTTGAATGAATATGTCTGAACTTTGCCGATTGTTGATGACTTGATAATCTTTTTAGGCATACTTTATCCTAAACATATTGCTCTTCATCGCCACCTGAAATACTGACAACACCTTCCTCATCAAGCTCTCTTACAATTTCAACGATTTCATGCTGAGCTTTTTCCACATCTTTAAGCTTTACCGGACCCATATAATCCATCTCTT
Source organism: Deferribacteraceae bacterium V6Fe1 (assembly GCA_022813675.1). GTDB lineage: Bacteria > Chrysiogenota > Deferribacteres > Deferribacterales > Deferrivibrionaceae > Deferrivibrio > Deferrivibrio metallireducens. Next base: position 296,969 of record CP063375.1, read on the forward strand.
CTTTCATAGTCTCGACAGCTCGTTTTGACATAGATTCAAAAAATCTATTTTTCAGCTCTTCATCAGCCCCTTTAAGCGCAAGCGTAAGTGTATTTTTATCAGCCCTCTTTAATATCTCTTGTATAGCCTGCTGACCAAGACGCTTAATATCCTCAAACACAAACATCATATCTCTAATGCTTGCCACAAGCTCAGGTGCGTCCTTTTCAAGCCTTTCAAGGGTCTGCTTGCTTGCAGTCCTGTCCATCCGGTTAAAAATTTCCGCCACGGATTTAACTCCGCCTACCTCTACATTATAAGAGCTGATAGATTCAAACCTCTCCTCTAAGACTTTTGATAAGGTTTTAACTACAGAAGGCGAAATGTCTTGAAGGTTGGCAATCCTTATGGCCACTTCTGCCTTCAAATCTTCCGGAAGCTCTGCCAATGACTCTGCAGCCTGACTTGGATCAAGGTGGGCAAGTATCAGAGCAATTGTCTGGGGATGCTCATTTTGAATAAATTTTGCCAATTGCTTAGGTTCTATTTTTGTAAGAAATTCAAACCCTGAAGATTGCTCAAGTAACTTGGTAAGTCTATCTATAATCTTTCTTGCCCTTTCAGGGCCAAGTGATTTTGTCAATACGCTTTTAGCATAGTCAAGACCACCTTTGCTTATAAATTTCTTAGCCAAAAGCATATTATAAAACTCTTCCACAACAGCTTCCATCGTATCAGGGTCTACCATTTTGGTAAGAGCTATCTCTCTCGAGATATCCTGTACTTCATCATCATCAAGCTCTCCCAAAATTTTGGAAGAAAGCTCTTCCCCTAACGTTATCAGAAGCATAGCAGCTTTTTTAATCCCTGTCATATTTTGAGTATCAGCCATACTTTTAAGCTCCGCCCTCTCTTATCCACGCTTTTATAAGATTTGCTATCATCTCAGGGTCTTCATTTGCTGACTCTTCAATCTTCTTTAGCATAACCTTTGCCTTAACGGAATCAACATCCATAGGCACGCTTTCATCAAGCTCCGATTCTATCTCTTTCTCAAGCTCTTCAAGTGTCTTAGGAAATTTTATATCATCGTCTACCAATAAGTTTAGCCCTTCACCTTTTCCTGCACCAGCCCCACCACCTACGGCGGCAAGTGTACCGTATTTTGTTTCTTTAACTTCACCAAGTCTTTTGATAATCTTTTTAAACACAAGAAGATAGAAAAGTAAAAATACCAAGATGGCAGACAAATACTTAGCACCTTTAAGTGCATAATCTATATACATTTGCCTTTTGACCACAGTCACCTCAGCCGCTGAAGCCGTGGTGTCGAAAGATACATTAGATACCTCTATTTTATCCCCTCTTGTTTCATTAAAGCCTACTGCGTTTGCCACAAGATTCTTAATTCTTTCTACTTCTTCGGGGGTACGCTGCACAAACTTCTGTGTTTTTTTTCCATTTACCTCTTCAACAACAACCTTATCGTTTAAAACGACGGCAACGGTAAGCCTTTTTATCTCTCCAGGGCTTTTTAACTGTTTTGTAACAGTCTTGCCAACTTCAAAATTCTGTACCTCATCCGTCTTGCTATACTGAGAATTACCATTATTTCCCGTGATATCAGGTTCAGCCAAATTTGACTGAACGCCCGGCACACCTTGAGGAACATTTTTAGAATTTGTGCTTGACACTTCCGTCGACTGCTGAGACCTTAGCACAGGATTAGGGTCATACTCCTCTTTGGTAACCTCTTCTTTATTAAAATCCATTTCAAGACTTACCTGCACTACGGCATTACCGGCTCCCAAAACACTGTCAAGAAGGCTTGAAACCTTATTTTTTAAGTATGATTCCCTTTTCTTTGTATATTCAAGCTGAGTCTGACTAAGCATTACGCCCAGGTTATCTTCATTCAAAAAATCACTTAAAAGCCTGCCCTGTGTATCCACTATCTGAACGTTTTCAAGCTTAAGCCCTTTCACTGCACCGGCTACAAGGGAAGCAATTGCCTTTACCTGCCCCCTGTCGATAGGGCCATTTAAATTTAATATAACCGCTGCTTTTGCTTCACTTTCTTCACTTACAAAAAGTCTCTCTTTCGGGATAGTAAGATGCACCCTTGCTTCTTTCACTTCGTTAAGACTGGCAATTGTCCTTGCAAGCTCACCCTGCAAAGCTCTTTGATAATTCACATTTTGAACAAACTCGGTCATGCCAAAATTTGTCTTGTCAAACAGTTCAAATCCTGCCCCGCCACCACTTGGAACACCCTCTTTTGCCAGTTCTATCCTTGTTTCATATACAAAATTTTGAGGAACCTCAATAGTCCTACCACTATCTTTCAACTGGTAAGGCACTTGCCTTTCCTTTAACTTTTCTATAACAGATGCGGCATCTTGCTGATTTAAATTATAATAAAGGGTCTTGTAAACAGGCTTGTTTGCCCAGACGATAAGAACGATGGATGAAATAATTACTGCAAAAACAGCTCCCACAATGGAGACCTTTTGCATCAGATTCATTTTTGAAAAAACTTCAAGAAACTGCGAATAAATATCTTTTAAAGTCATAAATTATACCTGAGTCCTCATTATCTCCTGATAAGCTTCCAAAAGCTTATTCCTTACTTCCATCATAAGTTTTAATGAAACATCGGCCTTTTGCAAAGCTATCATAGTTTCGTGAATATCTTGTGTTTCGCCGTTTAATACTTTCTTTATTGCTTCATCCGCATTAAGCTGAGCATCGTTTACATCCTTGAGGGCATCTTTAAGTAAATCACCAAAGTTAACGCTACTCTCGCCACTTTTAGATTCACTCTTTTTATCAGTATCAAGTTTGTTTGGAAGTAAAAAATCTATCCTGTTTATCTCAGCCATAATTCCCTCTTTTTTAATTATAACAAAAATATTCTTATTTACAATACTATAATTTATCTATTCATTCTAATTTTTAAACTTAAGCCCTGCCAATTTCAAGTGCCCTTAAGGCAAGCTGCTTTGCAGTATTCAAAACCGTCAAGTTAGACTCATAACTTCTTTGTGCTTCAA